>CAZJOG010000039.1:0-14421 GCA_964547565.1 uncultured Desulfovibrionaceae bacterium | reverse complement strand
GCCTTCTTGCCCCTTCCGGCACACTTGTGCTTTCCGGCATTCTGGAAGAGCAGGCAGAAATGGTGGAACAAGCCTATAATGCCGCGCTTTTGGGCAAACGCTGGGTATTCCATCGTTACACCATGGCAGATTTTGGCTATACAATTGGCACGCCCAATACCCCTGAGCCGGAAATTCTGGAAAATAACCATGCTCCCTTACCTCCGGAAACTGTATGGGTAGCCCTTGTTTGGGAATTGGAAGGATAATTGGCACTGTATGGGAAGCCCGGAATTTTTTGATGCTCTTATCATTGGCGGTGGCCATGCCGGCGCAGAAGCCGCTATGGCTCTGGCGCGCTTGGGTGCAAACACCCTGCTTATTACCAGTAATGTAGACAGGTTGGGGCATCTTTCCTGTAACCCTGCCATTGGCGGCCTTGCCAAGGGGCATCTGGTGCGGGAAATAGACGCGCTGGGTGGCTGCATGGGCCTTTGGGCAGATGAAGCAGGCATCCAGTTTCGTACCCTGAACCAGAGTAAAGGCCCTGCTGTACGCGCCACCCGCGCCCAAATGGACAGAGATGTTTACATGCGTGTGGTAAAACGTGATCTTTTTGCCAGACAAAACCTGTGTATCTGGCAGGACATGGCAGAAGAAATACTTACAGAAACCCGCCATGGCAAGCCTGTTGTGACAGGTTTACGGACAAAACTTGGTAAAACATTTTATGCCCCCCATATTTTGCTTTGCACAGGCACATTTTTAAATGGCCTTATGCATGTTGGGCTTACGCAGGAAAAAGGCGGCCGGCTGGGAGACGCGACCTCCACTGGGCTGAGTGCCTCCCTTCAAAGTCTGGGTATTTCGCTGGGTCGCCTGAAAACAGGCACAACCCCCCGTATTCTGAAAGAGAGTATACACTACGAGGCCCTGGAAGAACAATGGGGCGATACCCCCATGCCCCAGTTCAGTTTTTGTGGCCCCAAGCCTCCACTGCCTCAATTACCCTGCCATGTCACATGGACAAACCAGGCCACGCACGAAGTTATACGCAGCGGGCTGGATCGTTCCCCTTTGTTTACAGGGGTTATTTCTGGCACAGGCGCGCGTTATTGCCCTTCTATTGAAGATAAAATTGCCCGTTTTCCTGACCGCGAGCGCCATCAAATATTTTTAGAACCTGAAGGTCTGGACAGCCACGAAGTGTACCCTAACGGCATATCCACCAGCCTGCCACTGGATATACAGGAAAAACTGCTGGCCACTATCCCCGGGCTGGAACACTGCCGTTTGGTGCGCCCAGGCTATGCCATTGAGTACGATTACGCCAACCCTATCCAACTTAAGCCCACACTGGAAACAAAAGCTGTTTCCGGCCTGTGGTTTGCCGGGCAGATCAACGGCACGTCAGGCTATGAAGAAGCCGCCGCCCAGGGCCTTTGGGCAGCGCTAAACATAGACGCCACACGCAAAAACCTGCCGCCTTTTTTGCCGCGCCGGGATGAGGCCTATATGGCTGTGCTGGTGGATGATCTTATCACCAAAGGCACACTTGAGCCTTTCCGTATGTTTACTTCCCGTGCGGAATATCGCCTGCTTTTGCGTGAAGAAAACGCAGATTCCCGCCTTACCCCCTATGGGATAGAACGGGGCCTTGTGCAGGAAAAACAGGCCACCTGTTTTGCCCAAAAAGAACAGGCTGTTGACGCTATCCATACCCTGCTTGTGGAAACGCGCATTAAGCCAGATGCCCCCACCCGCGCCCTTTTTGCAAAACTGGAGGAACAGCCCCCCAATGGCGCTGTAAGCCTTTTTGAACTGGCAAGGCGCCCTTCCCTTTCTTTGTCCCGCCTTGCTGTTTTTGCGCCCACACTTGCGGATTTCCCGCAGGATGCCCTTTTGGAAGCAGAAACACGGGTAAAATATTCCGGCTACTTAGAGCGGCAGGAAGAGCTTGTGGCCCGTTCTGTCAAAAACGAAAATACCCTCTTGCCTGAAACAATAGAGTATGGACAAGTAGCGGGTTTAAGCCGTGAAGTGCAGGAAAAACTTACCAAAACCGCTCCCCGCACATTGGGACAAGCCAGCCGCATTTCCGGCATAACACCGGCCGCTATACAGTGTTTGGAAATTTTTTTGAAAAAAACTGGAAAGTAGACAGACTGTGGAATAGCCAGCTTTGGGCTTTTTACCCATGGTGGTATGGGCTGCCGTGGAGTATGGCTTCTGCCCTGTACAATTGTTCCAGCAAAAGCACACGGGCCATTTCGTGGGTAATGGTTTGGGGGCCAAAAGCCAGTTTAAAGCCAGCACGGTCTTTTACAGCCTGGGAAAGGCCAAAAGGCCCACCTATAATAAAGGTAGGGCGACCACCACTTACATGGATTTGGTTTAAAAATTCTGCAAATGCTTTGGACGTATAGGTTTTGCCCGTTTCATCCAGACAAATAAGGTTGGAAGTCTTTTCTTGCGGGCCAAGGCAATCCAGTATAGTATGTCCCTCGTGTTCCGCGCGTTTTTCTGGTGGCTGGGCAGAATCTTTCAGCACCACTTCTTCCACTTTGCACCAGGGGGAAAGGCGTTTTGTGTAATGGTCGGCAGCTTCCCGCCAGAAAGAAAGGCGGGTTTTCCCCACATAAACAAGACGCACGGATCGCATAGACGGATTCCTTGGGATATATATGAAACCTGGTATAACAGATATAGATAAAGCGCTGGAGCTGCTTGGCAGAGGCGGGGTACTTGTGTACCCCACAGAAACTTTTTTTGGCATAGGCTGTGTGGTGCATGATGAAGCGGCCATAGCGCGGGTATTCCAGATAAAACAAAGGCTTTTTGCATTGCCTTTGCCTCTTCTTATCGCACATGCAGGCCAGTTGGCAAGTGTGGCTGCACCAAAACCAGAAACAGAAGAGGATGTTTTTTCCCTGCAACAATCTTTCTGGCCCGGCCCCCTTTCGCTTATTTTGCCGGCGCGCCTTTCTGTTTCGCCTTTGCTGACAGGAGGCACAGGTAATGTGGCGGTTCGGGTAAGTTCGCACCCTGTGGCAGCGGCGCTTTCTGCAGGGGTTAATGCGGCGCTTGTTTCCAGCAGCGCCAATATCAGCGGTCAGGCGCCGGCAAAACAACCGGAAGATTTGGATGAGGAATTGCTCCGTCAGGTAGACGCGCTTGTTAATTTGCCGCCCTTACCAGCCGGTGGGGAGGCCTCTACACTGGTAGAACCCTTGGGGCAACGGCAAATAAAAATTCTGCGGGAAGGCGCAATTTCCGCACAAACTTTGGAACACGCGGGCTTTTCTGTTATCCGATAATGTGAGGTTTGTATGGACATTTTCCCTGTTACTCCGCAGGAAAAGCGTATACGCGACAAATACCGTAATCCCTTCCCTACAGCGGATGTGGTGATATACCACCCAAATTATGGTGTTGTGCTTATTGAGCGCGGCCACGAACCCCTTGGCCTTGCACTTCCGGGCGGGTTTATTGAGGTTGGGGAAACCGCAGAGCAGGCAGCCATACGGGAAATGCAGGAAGAAACAGGGCTTGAGGTAGAGCTTTTGGGCATTTTAGCGGTGTATTCCCACCCAAAACGCGACCCCCGCTTCCATACACTCACCATCAGTTATGTGGGCCGTCCGCTTAATCCTGAGGCACTCAAAGCCGGGGACGATGCGGCAAAAGCCCGCTATTATGCACTGGAAGAACTGCCCGGTCTTCAGCTTTGTTTTGACCACAACCGCGCTATCGGGCATTTTTTGGAATATCTGGATGGTTCGCGCCCTCTTTTGCCTCTTGTGGAGTAAGGCATGTATAAAAACCTGCAAGCCTGTGTGGATGATCTGGAAGCAACAGGCCGTCTTGTCCGCATTAACCACCCTGTAGATCCGTATCTGGAGCTGGCGGCCATACAGCGCCGCGCACTCAAAAAAGATGCCCCGGCCCTTTTGTTTACCCGTGTCAAAGGCACGGGTTTTCCCATGCTGGCGAATATTTTTGGCACACGGGAACGTATCCGCTATATTTTCCGCGATACATTGCCGCGTATAGAAAAACTGTTTACCCTGTCGGCAGATCCTTTTCTGGCCTTAAAACACCCCCTTGAATACGCTTTTTTGCCGCGGATGCTCTGGCATGCATTGCCCCGCAAAGCGCGCCGCTCCCCTGTGTTTGATAATATGTGTGATGTGGCGGACTTACCCGCTCTCACCTCTTGGCCCAAAGACGGCGGGCCTTTTATCACCTTGCCCCAGGTGTATACAGAATCGCCCACAAAACCGGGCTTTTTTGCGTCTAATCTGGGTATGTACCGCGTGCAGCTTGGGGGTAACCAATATACCCCGCAGGAAGTGGGTTTGCATTACCAAATACACCGCGGTATTGGGTATCATCACGCAGCAGCCATGGAAAAAGGCCAAAGTCTGCCGGTGAATATTTTTGTGGGTGGCCCGCCTGCCATGACATTGGCGGCTATACTGCCCAGCCCCGAAAATATACCGGAAATTCTTTTTGCGGGTATGCTGGCCAATTTCCGTATCCCTATGGCAAAAAAAGAAAATTTTCCTCTGCCTTTTCTTGCTGAAGCGGATTTTTGTATAAGCGGGCGCATTATGCCCTACACAAAGCCAGAAGGCCCGTTTGGGGACCACTTGGGCTATTACAGCCTTACGCATGACTTCCCCGTGCTGAAAGTAGAAAGTGTGTACTACAGGGACGGCGCTATCTGGCCATTTACCAGTGTAGGCCGCCCCCCGCAGGAAGACACCATGTTTGGGGAAATTATCCATGAAATAACAGCGCCCTTACTCTCCCGCATGTTTCCCGGCATACATGAAGTGCATGCGGTGGATGCCTCCGGCGTGCACCCGCTTTTACTGGCCCTTGGCAGTGAGCGTTACACCCCCTTTGCCCCACAAAAAAGACCCCAGGAATTACTCACATTAGGCCTTTTGCTTTTGGGTTCCACCCAGACATCCCTTTCCAAGTTTGTGCTTATTGCCCCCGCGGAAGACGGGCTTTCTACCCACAATATCCCGCAGTTTTTTGCCTATATGCTGGAGAGGATGGATCTGGAGCAGGATTTGCATTTTATCACCCGCACCACCATGGACACACTGGATTATTCCGGTTTACACCTGAACCAGGGTTCCAAGGTTCTGATGGCGGCGGCAGGGAAAGCGCGCCGCGTTTTGGGCGAAAAAGCCCCCGCCGCTTTTTCCCTGCCAGATGGGTATTCCCTGGCGTATTTTGCAAAAGGTATTCTTGTGTTGCAAGGCCCACCCCACGGCAATGACCTGCGCCCCTTGCTGGAGTCTTTGGAACACATGCCGGGAAAAGAAAATTTTCCTCTTGTGGTGCTGGCGGATGATAAAGAATTTACAGCCGCAAGCTGGGATAATTTTCTCTGGGTAACATTCACACGGGCAGACCCCGCGGTGGATATACACGGCTGCCGCGCACGGGTGCAGGATAAACACTGGGCATGCGAAGCACCTATGCTTATTGATGCACGGATTAAACCCCACCATGCGCCTGTTCTTCTGGAAGACCCTGCTATAGAAAAACGTATAGACAAGCTGGGGGAAAAAGGTGGGCCTTTGGCAGGGCTTGTGTAGATTTTTGCAGATGTTCGCTTATGGAGAAAAAGTATTCCTTTCATTTGGCACAGAAAAAGTGTTTTTTTGCGAACGATCCTGCGAAAATTTCGGACAACATTCTGTTCAAAATTTTTACACGTAGACATTAGTTAAATTTCTTCAAGACAAACTCTTGAAAGTTTTTTGAAAAAGGGCTACTAAAAGGCTTGTTGTACATTGTTCGTGTTTGTGAAGGAAGCCCGTATGCCACAGGTTGCAGCCCGCATAAGCGATGACCAGGAAAAATGGCTAAAAGACTATTTCCGCACCAAGAGTGCGGGCGCTGAATTTATTCTGCCGTGGGCGGTGGATACATTTTTTCGGGCTATTTCGCAACTCAAAACCCTGTTTACCGGGGCCGAACTGAAAACTATTGTTGAAGCGCATAAAGACATACGTCTTTTGCCAGAAAATACACGTCTTTCTTATCTTATTTTGCGCGTGAATGATTCTTGCGACAGGGCCAATATCCACATTAAGCACGGGGCCAGCCGCACCAGTCTGGACGCTAAACTTAAACGTCTGGATGATACGCAGGCCACTGCGCTTATGGTATGGGCTGTAGCGTTTTGGGTAAGCCGTAACTGCACGGTGGAAAATCTGGACGAATATATTAAAGCCTATTAAAACCCAATCCTCTACCTGCACATGTTCTATTCTCTCCCCTTTCCCGGTTTGAAAAATTATTGCAATTTGTTGTGGTAATTTTTGATTATGCGCTGAGACAGGGGCTTTTTTATGCCTGCCAGACTGTAGCTAAGGATTTCCCATGGCGGATGTGGCCCGTAATTTTATGTTTTTTTCCCTCAGTACTACAGTTATGGTGCTTTTGGGGCTGTATATATGTTACCGCACTGTATGGGGCATAGCGTCGCCATTATGGGTGCGTGTGTTACTTACTGTTTTTATTCTTCTTATTTCTCAGGCCATGACGGGTATGCGCTACATGGTCACACTTTCGCCCAATCTGCCCTTTTGGTTTTTGCGTCTGGGCGGGTATGTCAGCACACTTTTTATGGTGCTGTTCAGTTTGGTTGTTATACGGGACATTTTGCTTGTTGGTATGCTGCTTTACGGCAAAGTAACGGACTCTTCCCACGCATGGGACATTATGCGTATGCTGGATATGTCGCGGGTGGATATTGCCCTGCTTCTCATAAGCCTTATTCTTGCGGCTTCCGGCATGTGGGCGGCCCTGAAAGTGCCCCATGTAAAAGAAGTGACAATCCCTGTGCCCGATTTACCTGCCGCGCTGGAAAATTTGCATATTGTCCAGCTGAGTGATTTGCATATAGGTTCCACTTTTGACGGGGAATGGTTGCAGGAGGTTGTAGCAAAAACCAATGCCCTTACCCCGGATATTGTGTTTATCACCGGCGACCTTGTGGACGGTATACCAAGCCGTCTGGGCCCTGACTTAGAACCCCTGAATGACCTTAAAGCATTATACGGGGTGTATATTATACCCGGGAATCACGAATATTATTCTGGCCTTATGCCCTGGGTGGAACATTGGAAAAACATGGGGCTGGATATTTTGCTTAATGAATACAGGCAAATTACTGTGGAAAAAGACAAAAGTTGCCAGCAAATAGCCATTGCCGGGGTAACAGACCCCAGTGCACAGCGATTCCCGGGTTTTCCTGTGCCTGATCCTAAGGGGGTTATGGAGCAACTGCCCAAAGACGTTTTCCCCATTCTGCTTGCCCATCAGCCACGCGGGGCGCGCCAAAATGCGGCCATGGGCTACAAACTGCAGTTTTCCGGCCATACACACGGGGGGCAGTATTTTTTTGCCTTTCCCCTTATCAGCTTAGTAAACGAAGGTTTCCGTGCCGGCCTGTACCATGTGGATACGATGAAGCTGTATGTCAGTTCCGGCACAGGGCTTTGGGGCTATGTGCCCATGCGTCTTGGCTGCCCGTCTGAAATTACCAGTATATACCTTAAAAACGATACCCAAGGCACTACACCCCATACAACTTCCAACTGATTCGCAAACCTTTGCCCAGTATTTCAGGTTTTGCTATAAAAAATGCCCAAAAGGTGGGCATCCTCTGGGCATTATGTGGAAAGTGGGTGGTGTTTATTCTGCCACTGTGGCAAATGCTGGCACAGGGGCAACAGGCGCGGGGGCAAAGCCCTGTTTGTCGTATTTAAAACACATAAGAGCCCCCAAAGGCAATGGCCCTATAGATTTGCAGGGATTAGCCCCGGGCAAAAGTTTTTGCACACGCCCGCACAGTTTGGAAGAACAATTAAGGGTATAGCGCGCGGTAATAAGCCGCGTGTGCTTTTTGCCCAGCATAAACAGACGCAGGCCATTTAAGCCTTTTTTGGCCTCCGGGAATGCGCAGGAAGAAGGGGCAAACCTGTTCCATTCCACCACCAGCACACCCAGACGGGCAAGTCGAAAAGCTTCTGCCACACGGTGTTCCTGTTCTTCCGCGGAACACCCGGCCAGACTATGCACAAGCGCCACATAATCAAAAGCAGCGTCGTCAAAAGGTGTGTGGTCGGGCGCACCTAAAAAAAAGTCCACCCGTGGCTCGTACTGGGCACGGTTTTTTTCCAGCAGGGCAGGATCATCTGAAAGAGCGGAAACATCAAAACCCGCATCCCAGAAAACATCCGGGCCCGGTAAATCCGCAAGGCCAATCTGCAAAAGCGAAGAACCCCGCCTGTGCCAGGAGGCCAACATACGAAAAACCAGTTGTCTGGCCTGGTTTGCAACCCATGGGTCAGAAAAAGAGGGCATAGATATTCTCGTGGGCGTTCTGTATCTTTCTCAGGAGGCTTTTTCTTCTGTATTGCTTGTATCCGCAAGCCAGTTTTGAAGCGCTTCTACAATACGTCTGGCCTGATCCGCGCTGGAAATGGTGAATTTGGATTGCTGCCGATATTCCCCGGCAGATTTTTTGTACCGCCGTATGGCGTATTTATCCGGGCCATAGGTATCATTTTCCGCCACCCATTCCTGGTAACGGAAAAGAACAGTTGCCCAGGCACCTTTGGAAAGAATAACTTTGTCAATTTCTTTCACTTTTAAAATGCCGTCTTCTTCATAATCTATAGTCAGTTCATCTACTGTATTTGCTAGAGCCATGGTTGGGTTTATCCTTAGTAAACTACATAAAAAAATGTGTCGTACCGGACACATCGGCACATATTAGCGGCGTGCAAGAAAAAAATCGCGGAGTATAGTTGCGCTTTCTTCAGCCATAAGACCCCCCATAACCCATGGAACATGGGTTTGGATGGGTAAAGCAAGGCCGTCCACGGCAGAACCAAGGGCTCCTGTGTTTTTTTCAGCTGCCGCATACACAATGCCATCTACGCGAGCTTCCCGCGCAGCAGCAAGGCACATAAGGCACGGTTCTAAAGTAACCACCAGTGCGCAACCTTGCAAGCGATAATTGCCGCTTTTTTTTGCGGCTGCTCGTAAAGCAAGAATTTCTGCGTGCGCTGAGGGGTCAGACAGGCTGATAGGGGCGTTACAGGCGGCACCAAGCACGGCACCGTCATCCAGGCGCACACACAGTGCGCCAACAGGTACTTCGCCTCCCTGACCACCACGCTGAGCGAGGACTAAAGCCAGTTTCATGAGAGCTTCCCAGGAGTGAGAGAAAGGCGGAGGGGGGACAGGGCCCCAGAGAGCTTGGGCGTAGGGAATAAGCATAGTTTATAAAATAACATGTTTTTTAATACATTTGACCACTTCATCCGGTGTATCACATATGGTAATAAAGTCCAGCTCCTCTTCATTCAGGTATCCGCCGGCAACCATTTGCGTGCGTATCCATTCCAGAAGGCCGTCCCAATAGGTATGATCGTACAGGATAATGGGAAAAGGGCGTATACGCCGGGTTTGAACAAGAACCAGAGCTTCAAAAAGTTCATCCAGCGTGCCAATACCGCCCGGCATAACCACATAGGCCATGGCGTATTTTACAAACATGAGTTTGCGGGCAAAAAAGTATTTAAAGTCGCTGCGGCGTGACAGGTATTTATTCGGTTCCTGCTCATGCGGCAAAAGAATATGTAACCCTATGGAAACACCACCGGCATCATGGGCGCCTTTATTGGCCGCCTCCATAAGCCCGGGGCCTCCCCCTGTGATAATGCCATAGCCAGCCTTGGAAAGCTGGTAGGATAATTCTTCCGTCTGTTTATAAATGGGGTTGTCTGCTGGGGTACGCGCAGAACCAAATATGGAAACACAGTTTGTGTATTCACTCAGTGTTTCAATGCCTTCCACTATTTCCGCCATAATGCGAAAAATACGCCACGATTCCCCAGCTTTAAGGTTTTCCAGATCATACGCTGATAAAGACATTATGCCCTCCAAAGTTTCAGATAGTACTTTATAGCACAATCTTTTTACTTCTCCAAGAGAAAAAAGCGCAGTATAATTTGTCTAATCAGGTACATTTTTCCCTCCGCAGCCACGCATTGAGCGCATTCCGTTAATCAACGCGAAATGCTCTGGCTGACTGCGGAGGGCATTTCCCATAATGCGATTTTTTAAAAAAGCACAGTTAGCAGGAAATGTTCAGGTTTGTGCCTTTTCCGGCTTCGGCCATGGCAGAGCTGGCAAGGCCCTGCGACTGCATTTGCGCGCCGCTTTCCAGCAATTTAGTAGCAAGATTCGCCTGTGTATCCAGCGCGCCTTTTAAAGCGCTGGCGGCTGCCTGTGCAGGTAAAGCTGACGGGGTAGATCCAATGTTCATGGCAGTTCTCCTTTTTTCTCTGCCCGAGTATGGGAGCAGAGGGGCTTTTATGCCCGTACATATTCTCTATCGACCAGTTTCTGGTCTGCTTTAGAGCTTAGCAGGAATAATTCTTAATGACAAGGATATTTTTTCAGCTTTTTCTACAGGCACTGGCCTTAAACACAAAACCCCACTATATGGGGTTCTGGTCATAGAGGAACAAAGACGGGGTGCAGGAAATGGTGATGAGGTCGCGTAGTGCTGCAATGCCCAGTAGTACCTGCATACCAGCCTTATCGGCTTTAGGCTTTTTTCCTTTAGGTATACATAGGCGCTTCGTCCCGGATAATCTGGAACGCTTTGTTGGACTTTACGGAACCCGGGATTCCCCAGTATTTTACCACACCTGCTACTGTGCAGGGCAAAAGCTCTTCCACATCCGTATCCAGCACAAGCACATCCCCCACCTGCAGGCGCAAAAGCTGGTTACCTGTAATTTGTGTGCCGCCCACGCGGACGTTAAGATCCACCGGGGTTTCCATCAACCGTTCTTTTAAACGCGCTACCCAGGCGTGGTCCACTTCCAGGCGTTCTGTCTGGAAGTTGGCATTCAGTTTCCCGCGTATAGGTTCAATAGTGGAATACGGCAGGCAAATAACCATAGAACCTATGGAAGAATCCAGCTCCACTTCAAAATTTATCACCACAACTACATCACTGGGCGGCACAATAGCGGCAAACTGCGGATTTATTTCACTGCGCACAAGTTCCATTTTTATGTCGTGCACGGGCCGCCAGCTGTCTTCCATATTTTCCAGCGCAATTTTGATAATTTTATCCACAATAGCCTGTTCAATACGGGTAAACTCCCGGCCTTCAATCTTGGGTTGTGAGCCTGCGCCCCCAAAAATATTCTCCACAAGGGCAAAAACCAGTCTGGCGTCTACAACAATAAGCGCATTGCCACGCAAGGGTTCCATTTTAAAAATATTAATGCTGGTGGGCACAGGCAAAGAACGCATAAATTCGCCAAACTTGGTCATGTCTATGGAAATGGGGTTAAGTTCCACCCGCTTGCTCACGGCATTGGTAAGAGCGTTGGTGCAAAGACGGGCAAAACGGTCGTTAATGATTTCTAAAACAGGCATACGGCCGCGGATAATGCGGTCCTGGTTGGCAAGGTCAAAGGGAACAACCCCGGAATCATCAACGGGAATATCGGTTTCAGCTTCCAGCTCTCCGCCGGAAAGGCCACGTAAAAGGGCGTCCACCTCATCCTGGGCAAGAATTTTATTCATAGTGCCTCTTTATACCATAATACACAACATTTTGGTATCACAAGTAAAAACAATTTTGTCATACGGCAGGTGGCAAAATATGCCATAAAACCGTATCCATGTTTCGGAGTATGCAAAATACATTCCAAAAAATCAACACAGTTAGAGAATATAAAAAAAACTTGCTAATCCGGCATGACTTAGGCACACTGAAGACATGGGAATACGTTATTTTTTCAGGGAAAAAGAACACACGCTGGACATTCCGGAAGGCATGGACAACCTTACACTGGCGCAAGCGCTTTGGCTTGGCGGGGAACTGCCGCCCAAAGCTCTCTGCGCTGGTTTGCGTACATGCGGCCGTTGCCGTGTGCGTTTTTGTGCCCAGCCACCCGCAAGCACCCCTGCGGAACAAAAGATTTTTTCGCAGGAAGAGCTGGAGAAGGGGTTCCGCCTTGCCTGTCGCCACCGTGCCGAACACAATATAGTAGTGGAAGTGCCTGACTACTCCACCCTGCCCTCCAAGGATTTTCCTACCGAAACAAAGCCTGTCACAGGCGGGCTGGCGGTGGACTGGGGAACCAGTTCCATTGTCTGGCGTTTTTGCCCTGCCACAGACACAGGCTGTGTGCAGGAAGAGCAGTCTATTAACCCCCAAATGCCCGCAGGCAGTGATATTATGGCCCGCCTGGCTTTGGCGGCAAACCCGGCGGGGCTGGTCTATTTGCGTAGCATAAGCCAAAGCTTCCTGCAATCTGTGCTGCACACACTTAAAGAAAAAAATTTGTTTGTGACGGAAATTGTTCTGGCGGCAAACCCGGCCATGGCCTCTCTGTCAGTAGGGGAAAAAAGTCCGGAGGGCCTTTCCCATGCCCCCTACACACTGGAAGAACAAGGCGGCGCATACGCCACAGGCACAAAAAATCTGCCCCCTCTCTGGGTTGTCCCCCATATTTCCCCGTTTGTAGGGGGGGATATAAGCGCAGGTCTGGCCGCTGTTTTTTTGCAGCATAAGGCCAATGCCCCGTTTATTTTGGCGGATATGGGGACAAACGGAGAATTTGCGCTGGTCTCTGCCCAAGGTGAGATAACAGTCACCAGTGTACCACTTGGCCCTGCGCTGGAAGGCTCAGGCCTTGAATGTGGCGGGCTTGCAGGCCCGGGCAGTGTCACCCGTTACAGCCTTGGGCCAACAGGCATACAACAGGAACTTTTTGCAAATACTTTTTCCCCGGCGCAGGGTCCTGCCACCAGTATCACTGGTGCGGCCTATCTTTGCCTGCTTGCGCTTTTAAAAAATGTGGGACTTTTAGATACACACGGGCATTTTAAAGAAGCCTCTGCCCATCCACTTGCCCGTAAAATAGCCGGCAATTTCCGGAAGCGTCATGGAGAACCTGTGCTTGATTTGCCGGATTCCCTCTACATAAGCGCCACGGATGTGGAAAATATCCTGAAAGTAAAAGCCGCTTTTTCCTGCGCTTTGCACACTCTTCATACATTTACACACCCGGAAAAACAACCCCGGCTTTTTCTTGCTGGTGCGCTGGGTAAACATGCGCCTCTGCTGGCTCTGGAAACACTGGGATTTATCCCTTCCCGCCTTGTTCCACACACACAGAGTATTGGCAACAGCGCTCTGGATGGTGCACATTTACTTTTACAAAAACACAACCGGCTGTTTCTTGCGGAAAAACTTTCCCATGTGTTTTGTCTCCAGCTTACACAACTGCCTGACTTTCAAAATCTTTATCTTAATTCTATGACGTTTTAAACCATTGAGTGCTCCATGCAAACCCCGCTTTTTTCGCCCCTGCCCTCCTCCTTTCGCCAGGATTTTTTCTTTTTCCCCGCCGCTCTGGATGCCACCATGCCGGTAAATGCCAAGCAGCAAAAGGACTTACCCTTTGCCGTGCGCGACCTTTCTGCCCTTTTAACAACAGAAAGAGAGTTTCTGGCAAAACCATACTGGGGTATCCCGCGCCTTACTTCTGCGTATTTACGGTATTTTTTGCCATGGAATATTTTGCGTCTGGCCAGTGTTTTGCCCCATCTGTCCTTTAATTTTTCCCATACGGAAAAACCGGTGCTTCTGGATGCCGGCAGTGGCCCCCTGACTTTTGCTATTGCTTTGTGGCTTGCACGGCCTGACTTACGGGAAAAACCGCTCACACTCGTTTGTACGGACGTAAACCAGCACCCACTGCATTTGGGGCGCGAAATTTTTTTCCACCTTAAGCAGGCTATCCAACCCTCAAGCCCGTGGGAAATCCATTGCGTACGAGCCCCTTTGGAAAGCGCCGCCCAGACTGTACGTCAGACATACGGCCCTCTTTCTTTTTTTAGTCTCGCTAATGTGCTGAATGAGTGGGAAGGGAAAAAGGCCCGGCATCTTTCCCTGGAAGAACGTATGGCAGATCTGTTTGATGCCCTTGCAAGCAACCTTGCGCCGGAAAGCTCTCTTTTGCTGGTAGAACCGGGTACACGCCTTGGCGGCAAACTTATCACCACTGCCCGTGAAGTTGCCCTGCAGGCAAAGGTTAACCCCGGCGGCTTTTTTGCCGCAAGCCCCTGCCCCCATCAGGGTCCCTGCCCGCTGGCAAACAGACGCGGAGAAATGGAAGAAGAAAACCCTGCCAGAAAAATGGGGCCAAAAAGCCGTGCATGGTGTCACAGTAATATCCCCATACCCTATGAGCCGGAATTTCTGCTCCAGCTTTCCCAGCGCGCCGGCCTGAATAAAGAAAGCCTGAGTATTTCTTTTGTCCACCTCACCCGCGGAGAACGTAAACACACCTCCCCCATACAACAGGG
>CAZJOG010000038.1:0-14446 GCA_964547565.1 uncultured Desulfovibrionaceae bacterium | reverse complement strand
CTTCATAGGGCCAGGGGCGGCATTTACGCATAATGCCGTGGCCGTGTTCGCCATTGCCCATAGGTTCGCCGTGGTCGGACACCATCATAAAGAGGGTGTTTTCTTCAAAGCCAAGGGCGCGCACTGCGTCCATAAAAATACCAAGCCATTTGTCGCACACAGTCACGCTTTCCGCGTACAGCATACGCACATGGTGCAATTCTTCTTCTGTAAAAACATCTTTAACAGCGCCAATAACAGGCAGGAACTGGTGTTTTCCTTTGTAGTCCGGGTCATACACGCAGGGCTTGCCTTCCACAACGGACGGGGGGTTCCAGGGTTCGTGGGGGTCAAAACTGTCTATCCACAGGTAAAACTGTTTGTTGCGGTCAACCTGGGCAAGGTATTTGATGGCGTTTTTAATGGTTTTGGCAACATAACGGTCTTCATCACTGCGCCAGTATTGCATTTGTTTGAGGTAGGCTTCCAGTTCTTCAATCAGGGGGTCGCGCACGGTTTTGCCGTGGACACGGTCTATAGTTTCGGCAATGTGGTCTTCAAGGTAATCGTGGGGGTTGTAATGGTAAAGGGGATCACCAAGATAAAAAAAGTGGTCCAGCTCGTGCCCGTGGGTGTAATACACTTTGTCAAAGCCGCGCGTATACCCAAATTTAGGCAAGCGATACATGGGGCAGTCAAATATTATGGCGGTGTCTATGGGGCGGCCCCAGCACAGGTCTGCTATGGTAGTTTCTTCCATAGTGAGGGGGCTCCAGCCTCTGCCGTGCAGGGTGTAGCAGCCGGTGTGCATGGCACGGCGGCAAGGCACTGTGGGCACACCTTCTATGTAGCAATTTTCAAAAACCACACCTTCACGGGCAAGGCGGTCCATATTGGGGGTTTTAATCCAGGTATTGCCGTAGCAGCCAATGTAGGTACGCTGGAGGCTGTCGAACATAAGGACAATGGCGTTCTTCATGGTTTCTCCTTGCAGGTGAGATGGTTGAAGGCCGTGATGTGCAGCCCGGGTATTTATTGTTATACGGCATGAAGCAAGGAGCGTGCCAGTGCAAGAAAGTGAGGGAAATGGGGGGGAAGAGGAGAAAAAAATACCCATGCCACTTTATTTCGTGGTGGTATTCCCTGTGCTTTTCGTAGTTCTGCGATATATGGTGGAAATGGAAAATGGGAATTAATTGGAAAGCCAATTAATTCCCATTTTCCAGGTTGTTGACAAAGTCAGCAACCTGCCGGAAGAGCGAATAGACGTCGCTTTGCGGCGTCGTAAGTGAGCGAATTCCGTGCCTTTCCGCCCAGCAAGCAAAGCGCGATGGTGGGCGGCGCAAACCCCGGAGGGGTTTGTTTTTAGTCTGAAAAATGGGAATTAATTGGAAAGCCAATTAATTCCCATTTTCTGCGGGGAGGAGAAGGAGACTGTTTACAAACCCAGTCTTTCCGCAATTTCCATGGCGGCTTTACGGCCTGCACCCATGGCAAGGATAACAGTGGCAGCGCCGGTTACAATATCCCCACCGGCAAACACGTTGGGCATATTGGTTTCGCCTTTGTCGTCCGCTATAATATAGCCACGCTTGTTAAGGGCGAGATCCGGGGTTGCGCCAAGCAGAAGGGGGTTGGGCTTGGTGCCAACCGCTACAATGGCAAGGTCTGTTTCCAGAGTAAAGGTTTTGCCTGTGGCTTTGGGGCTGCGGCGGCCTGAGGCATCTGGCTCACCCAATTCCATATGTTCCAAAAGCACGGAAGCCAGGCGGTTATTTTCGCCTGCCGTAAAATGCACGGGGGCGCAAAGTTCCTGAATTTCAATGCCTTCTTCCAAGGCGTGTTCAATTTCTTCCCCACGGGCGGGCATTTCTGCGCGGCTGCGGCGGTATACAATTTTTACGCTTTCTGCGCCAAGGCGCTTGGCAGTACGGGCGGCGTCCATAGCCACGTTGCCCGCGCCAAATACAGTAACATGCTTGCCCGGGTAGGTGGGGGTGTCGTATTCCGGGAAGGCATAGGCACGGCCCAGGTTCACACGGGTAAGGTATTCGTTTGCACTAAATACACCAATAAGGTTTTCGCCCGGCACATCCAACCATTGGGGCAAGCCTGCGCCAACACCTATGAATATGGCTTTATAGCCTTCTTCCAGAAGCTGGGGAATGGTGATAGTGCGCCCGCCAATCCAGTTTACGCGGATATCCACGCCCAGTTCACGCAGGCCATCCAGTTCTTTTGCCACAATATCCTTGGGCAGACGGAAGGCCGGGATGCCGTAAATAAGCACACCGCCGGGTTCGTGCAGGCCTTCAAAAATGGTCACCTGCGCACCTTTGGCAGCCAGTACGCCGGCAGCCGTAAGGGAGGAGGGGCCAGAGCCTATGCAGGCCACTTTAATGCCCTTGGGGGCGCTTTTTTCTGTTTTGGGAGCAGGCACTTTGCCACTGAGCACACTGTCTGCCACAAAACGCTCCATACGGCCAATGGCAACAGGTTCGCCTTTTTTGTTCAGTATGCAGGAACCTTCGCACTGTTTTTCCTGCGGGCAAACGCGGCCGCAAACAGCAGGCAGGCTATTGGTGCTTTTAAGAATAGTATACGATTCCGCAATATTACCTTGGCCAAGCGCGTGGATAAATTCCGGGATACGCACTTCTACCGGGCAACCGGAGCGGCAGGTGGGTTTTGGGCATTGCAGGCAGCGGGTGGCTTCTGCCATAGCCATTTCTTTTGTGTAGCCAATGGCCACTTCGGAAAAATTATGGATACGTTCCGCGGGGTCCTGGCACGGCATGTCTGTGCGGGGGATTTTAGCCCCCTTAATGGGCTGTGTGCTATTTTGTGTCATGGCAGTTACACCTGTGGGCTTCAAGGGAGGTTTTTTCCTGGGCGTTAAAGGCGCTCAGGCGGCTTCTAAGTTCAGCAAAATCCACTTTATGGCCGTCAAATTCCGGGCCATCCACGCAGGTGAAGAGGGTTTCGCCCCCCACATTCACGCGGCAGGCACCGCACATGCCCATGCCGTCTACCATAAGGGAGTTTAGGCTGACAGTTGTAGGCACATTAAAATCTTTGGTCAGGTTAGCCACAGCCTGCATCATGGGAACAGGGCCAATGGCGATAACTTCCGCGATGTTTTTATCTTTTTCGAGGCGGTCTCTTAAGGGGTCTGTGACAATACCTTTCATACCAAAGGAACCGTCGTCCGTAGAGACCAGCACTTCATCACAAAAAGCGGCAAGCTCATTATAAAACAGCAAAAGGTCCTGGGAACGCGCACCAATACAGGCAATAACATAGTTGCCCGCTTTATGGTGGCCTTTGGCAATGTGGTGCATGGCCGCCACACCCGTACCGCCGCCCACACAGATAACCTTATGGCTTTTACCTGTGGGCACAATGTGGGTTTGTTTACCTAAGGGGCCGGCAACGTCCAGTATGGAATCGCCAACTTTTAATTCTTCCAGCAGGGTGGTGGATTTGCCCATAACAAGATACACTATTGTTATAGTGCCATTTTCTTTGTCAGTATCGGCAATGGTAAGAGGAAAACGCTCCCCGTGATCATTCACACGAAGCATGATAAAGTGGCCCGGTTTTGCACTTGCAGCAATATGCGGTGCATCCAGCACAAGTTTACTGGTTCTGCCCGGGATAAGACTTTCTTTCTGCAGAATCTTTGTAGGCATATAAAGTCTCCTTTAGAAGTTCAGAAAACGGCTAGAGACTAGCCTTACCTCACTCTTACACTAAAAAAAAGTCTATGTCAGCCCCTTTTTTTCAATAAAAGATAAAAAACTAAATTCACAAAGTATAATGAATAAAAATAGACTGTTATTGGAAAACTTTAATATGGTGTCTGGCAGTATTCCCGAAAACTCATAATTTTGATGTCAGAGGTGTAAATATTTCCATCCGGTGCCTGGAGGTGCATTTTACCATCAAAGTCCTGGGTAAATACCATTACATCCACAACATTGAGCACTTTCCAGCCAGCGCCTAAATTTCCGGGAGTGTATTCCCCCGTGCCCCTTACATGGATAGGAGGAAATTTAAAGGGACTTTCTCCTATGCCGCCTGTGCTTGTGGTATCGTCACTGCCGTTGCAGACAGCAATTGTTTCTTCCGGTGTGTGGAAAACAGCCCAAAGCGCGCCTCTGTAAGCTTCCATACACATGGCTGGCATTTTTCCATCTGCACTTTCGCAGCGCGCACTGGGGGTTGAGGAAATGTCTATCATAAGTGAGCCGGAACGGTATATAACGGAAGACTGTATACCCTGGGTAATGGTATTAGCGGCCGTTTGGTAGGCATAACGCTGAAAATGTATCAGTTGGTTTACAACTGCACCTGTAAGAAGGCCAAGAATGATTAAGGCAACCGCAATTTCCAGAATAGTGAACCCTTTTTGTTGCTTCACGGGAAGTTCCTTCCTGTTTGAGCGGGGTAGCACAAGGGAACATGCTGAAAGATGCCATCTTTGTATCATACAACGCACACTAAGCACAAGAGGGTTATTTTTTGTTGAACCTGTACAAAAAAAGCATGTGCCGCTTGCTTGCAAATAATGGAAGAAGGGGCTAAAAAAAGAAAATTGCACGGAAGGAAAGAGTATGCAGGCATTTTACCAGGGTAAGGTGGATACATTTTGTGCGTTATACGCGGTTTTAAACGCCCTCCAGATATTGCACGGCATACGCTCCGGGCAGGCACGCGAGCTTTTTAATGAAGTTGTGGTGGCTGCTTCCAAGGATGAAGCCAGTTTCCGGGATGTGCTTTCCCTCAAAACCGATTACAGGGACTTTATGGCTCTGGCTTTGCGCAAAGCCCGCCTCCAGTATGCATTTACTGTGGAAAAACCGTGGCAGCGGGCTGGTGTACAACCCCGTCAGGGGGAGCTGGAGGGCCTTTTCCGCACATGGGCCAGACCGGAAACACCGTCTACCGTGTTGTTCCGTTTTTGCCGCTATTTACCTTTCAGGGGAGCGCCCATTGTGGAACACTGGACATGCGCCCATTTTTGCGATGATACCCATGTACAGCTTTTGGATTGCAGCAAGGAAGATGGTTCTGTCCACGCATTGCCGCTGGAAGCGTTGTTTTCTTTCCCGGAAAACAGGGGTATGGAATATTTTGTGATTGAACCCTGGTCTGTGCATCTTTTAACTTTGTGTTAGTCTATGTCTTTTCTTAATACCAAACAGCAAATGGGTATTGCGGCTATTCTTATGGCGGGCAGTGTTCTGCTTTCCCGCCTTATGGGGCTTGCGCGCGATAAAGTTATTTCCTGGCAATTTGGGGCAGGCTCTGAAGCAGATATTTACTTTGCGGCATTTGTTGTGCCGGATTTTCTTAACCATCTTCTGGCAGGCGGGTATATTTCTATCACCCTTATCCCCTTACTTTCCAAACGCTTTGCGGAAAATGAGGAAGACGGGTGGAAATTTTTTGGCACCATTTTTTCTCTCTCCACACTGGGCATAAGCTTGCTGACCTTTTTGGCTTTTATAGGCGCGCCTTCTTTGGCGAAAATTGTTGCCCCGGGTTTTTCGCCTGAACAATGGGAGCGCCTTACTGTTTTTTTGCGTATTATTTTGCCTGCCCAGGTTTTTTTTCTGCCTGGGGCCTGTCTTTCCGCGCTTTTGTATATCCGGAATGAATTCACCGTGCCGGCGCTTATGCCGCTTATTTATAATGGATGTATCCTGCTTTTTGGTGTGCTTATGCCATGGCTTGGCCTTTGTGAAGGTATGGAAGGATTTTGCGTGGGGGTAGTTGTAGGGGCTTTGCTGGGTGCGCTTGTGCTGCCGTGGCATGCGGCAAAAGCCGGTGGTTTGCGCTGGAAACTGGGGCTTTACCACCCACTGCTCTGGAAATTTTTACTTATGGCTTTGCCTTTAATTATTGGGCAGTCTGTTGTGGTGCTGGACGAACAGTTTGTGCGTATTTTTGGCACCATGGCAGGGGAAGGGGCGGTGAGCCTTTTAAGCTACAGCCGCCGTATTATGATGGTTCCTGTGGGGGTTGTGGCCCAGGCGGCCGGTGTGGCCAGTTTTCCGTTTTTGGCTGCTTTGGCTGCAAAGGGGGCTATGCGGGAATTTAACGGCACCCTGCAAAAGGCGCTTTCCACAAGTCTTATTGTGGCCCTGCCTGTCACAGCCTGGATGTTTATTGCGGCTGGCCCTGTTTTAGGTTTTATTTTTGAAGGGGGATCTTTTGGGGTAAGCCAAACCCTTGCCGCAGCGCCCCTGCTTGCGCTTATGCTGCTTTCCGTGCCTTTTTGGGTTTTGCAGCAGGTGATAGGCAGGGCATTTTATGCCAGAGAAGACACCCTGCGACCAGCGATTGTGGGTACACTGGCAACACTTGCGGTTGTACCCGCGTATATATATTTTGTGCCGCAGTATGGGGCTGTAGCTGTGGCTACACTGACCAGTTTATCCATCGCGCTGTACGGGGTGGTGCTGTGCGGGCTTTGGATAAAACGTGAAGGTGCGGCTATTTTGCAAGGCCTTGGTATGGTTGTGATAAAAAGTGTGTTTCTTACGGTTTTTCCTGCGCTGACTGCCTGGGCTGTTTTCCGTTATTTGCCTTTGTATTTGCCTGTACAGGCATTGTTGCAAAGTTTTCTTGTCCTTATGGTAAGTGGTCTTTCTTTTGTGGGTTTATACCTTCTTATGGCGCGGCTTTTTGTCCCTTCGTATATCCACCTGCTTTTAGGCCCTTTTGTGCGGAGGTTTAAAAAATGCAAATAATCCGTGGGGAAAAAGCGGGTTTTTGTATGGGGGTGGCTTTGGCCCTCAAAAAACTGGATAAAGCCGTGGCAACCTACGGCTCTGCCATAAACACCACTGATCCGGTTTCTGTTGCGCAGCAAGTTTGCACCATGGGGGCTATTATCCATAACCCGCAGGTTTTGGAAGAATACGCCGCCCAGGGTGTGGGTATTCTTAAAAGCCCGGAAGAAGCGGAAGGCCGGGTGGTTCTTATACGCGCCCACGGTATACCCGTGGGGGAAGAAGAATATTTGCGCGCCTGTGCAACAAAAGTGCTGGATGCCACCTGCCCGCGGGTAAAAAAAGCCCAGCTTGCCATACGCAGTGCCACAGCAAAAGGGGAGTCACTGCTTTTGTATGGGGAAGAAAAACACCCGGAAGTGGCGGGTCTTGTTTCGTATGCGCAGGGGCCTGTCCGCGTTTTTTCTGAAAAAGAAGATCTTGCAGACTTTCATCACACAGGGCCTTTGGTGCTGGCTGCCCAGACAACACAATCGCTTTTACGTTTTGAAGAAATATGTGTATTTTTGCGGCAGCGTATGGGGGAATCTTTGCATGTTTTGCATACCATATGCCCGGCCACAGAAGAACGCCAGGCGGAAACACTTGCCATAGCGCGTAATGTGGACGCTATGGTTGTGGTGGGGGGCAGGGAAAGCGGGAATACCCGCCGTCTGGCAGAACTTGCGGCCTCTTGCGGGGTGCCTGCATATCTGCTAGAAACAGAAAAAGAGCTGAAAGCGGAAAAATTTTGCGGATTCACACGCATAGGCCTAACGGCTGGCGCATCTACGCCGAAAAGAGTAATAGACAATGTAGAAAATACATTATCCCGACTTTTAATCTGATATTCCAGGAAGTCTGACCCTTATCTAAGGAAAACCTCCATGTCACAGACCAATATTTTGCTTGAATCCGGCACAAATGAGCTTGAAATAGTTGAATTTTTCATGGATGAGCCTGCCAACTCGCATGACCCCTCCCGCGACCCGAACACCCCTTACCGTGGGTATTATGGGGTGAACGTGGCCAAGGTGCTGGAAATTATCCAGATGCCCAAGATCACGGCGTTACCGGAAGTGCAGCACCCCTCTGTGCGGGGGGCGTTTAACCTGCGTTCGCACATTATCCCTCTGGTGGATTTGCATTTATGGCTGGAAAAGCAGCATGCGCCCAGCAAAGAAGCGCCCAAGGTGCTGGTGACGGAATTTAACAGTGTAACCACCGCGTTTATGGTTACAGGGGTAAACCGTATCCACCGCATAAGCTGGGAACAGGTAGAACCGCCAAACCGTTATATGTCTCTTGTTTCGCACGATACAGTCACAGGTGTGGTGAAGCTGGAAGGGCGTATTATTTTTCTGCTTGATCTGGAAAAAATTGTGGCAGAACTGAACCCTGCGCTTGGTCTCAGGCTGGATACAGCGCTTGATTGGGGCAGTGAAGTACGTTACCGTGCGCTTATTGCGGACGACTCCGGCCTTATCCGCGAAATGCTGACAGACCTTTTGCAAAAGGCCAATTTTGAGGTGGAAGCTGTGAACAATGGCCGCGAAGCGTGGGAACGTCTGGAAGTTCTGCGCAATAAATCTATTGAAGAAAACCGCCCCATCAATGACTTTGTGCAGGTGCTTATTTCTGACATTGAAATGCCCAGTATGGACGGGCACAACCTGTGCAAACGGGTAAAGGAAGACAGCACCTTAAAAAACCTGCCGGTTATCCTGTTTTCTTCTATTATTACGGATAAACTGCGGCATAAGGGGCTATCTGTAGGCGCGGATGACCAAATTTCCAAGCCGGAAGTCACCCACCTTGCCCAGCGTGCGTATGCGCTGATTAAGCAGTTCCAGGAAAAACAACATGCTTAATACTTCTACCAAATGAAGGAAAATTGTGCAAAACCAGAGTACAATAGAGAAAATAAGCCTTATTGTCCCGGTGTATAATGAAGAAGAAAACGTAAAGCCGCTTGTAGCAGAAATACACGCGGCTCTTGCCTCTTTAATTATTCCCTATGAAATATGGCTGGTGGATGACGGCAGTACGGACAGCAGCCGGCAACGCATACAGGAAATGGCACAAAACGATAGCCGCCTTGGGTATACAATATTTGAGGAAAACAAGGGCCAGTCGGCCGCTTTTGGGGCAGGCTTTGCCGCTGCCACAGGGGATATTGTGATTACCCTGGACGCAGATTTACAGAATGACCCTGCGGATATCCCCGCCATGCTGGAAAAATACCAGCAAGGGTATGATATGGTGATAGGCTGGCGTGTAAACAGGCAGGACAGCAAAAGCCGCAAAATTGCCTCCCGCATTGGCAATGCCTTCCGTAATGCCCTGACGCATGAAACTGTGCATGACACAGGCTGCTCTCTGAAAATCATGCGCACGTCCATGGTAAAAGAAATACCCATGTTTAAAGGTATGCACCGTTTTCTTACCACGCTTATGCGTATGCAGGGCGCCCGTGTAGCGGAAATGCCGGTTAACCACCGGCCCAGGCATGCAGGGGAGTCCAAATATGGCACATTTAGCCGCGGGTTTACCGCTTTTCAGGACTTGGTGGCAGTCAACTGGATGTTAAGACGCCATAAAGTGCCCCGTATTGTAGAAACCAAAAATCCGGGTTAACCCCGACTCCCTATGCCTGGCTTTTGCCTGCGCCCAAGCGACCAGAACAACCAGAGTATTTCCAAAACATTCCGGCTATTCTCCAATCAACAGGGAAATGCTTTATAAGGAAAATGGAAAATTTGTAACAAAACAGGCAAAGTTTTTCTTGTGTTTTTTCTGGGGCTTTTTTTCCTTTATTCTGTGTGGGATAAAGATTACATCGCGGCTCTGGGTCTTCTTTTTTTGGCTTTTGCGTTGTTTTTTCTGGGCCGGGAGTCTGCCTGAGTCTCTTGTTTAAAACCTGTATATAGGGCATATTAAAGCAATAAATCAAACGGAATCGGCTATGCTTAAAGCATAATACGGCATTAACCTGTTGTCTATGTGGGTTACGGTGGGAACTTTACGTCGTTTTATCAAAATATTTTCACTTTTTGGTGTACTTGCCGCCGCCCTTCTTCTTTTGCTGGCTCTTGACCCCAGTGTGGAGACCTACACCCGGTTTGTGGATGAAAACATACGGGAGCATGGTTCTGCCGGGGTTGGTATGTATATTGCGCTTGTGGCTGTGCTTTCCTGTCTGGCTGTGCCACGCCAGCTGCTCAGTTTTGTGGGAGGCTATGCCTTTGGGGCAGTGGCCGGTGCCCTTTGGGCAACAGTGGGCACAACACTTGGTTGCATTATGGCATTTGGGTATGCGCGGCTTTTAGGCCAGAGGTTTGTGCAAAAACACCTGGGCCGTAAAATAGAAAAAGCGGAGGCCTTTTTAGCCCGCGCGCCATTTTCCATGGCGTTTTTTATCCGCAGTTTGCCTGTGGGCAATAATCTTTTGACCAATCTTCTGGCCGGCCTTACCCGTATACCTGCTTTGCCTTTTTTTGCAGGATCTGCCCTTGGCTATATTGCCCAAAACTTTATTTTTGCCCTTTTAGGCAGTGGGGTGAGGGTAGACCCCTTCTGGCGCACGGTTAGCAGCGCGGTCCTGTTACTTTTGGCTTCTGTGGTGGGCCTTGCGTTGTATAAACGGAACAGCAAATCTGTGGACGAGGCTTTTTTAGAAAGCGGAGAAAGTGAAGAGGATACTAATCCTCTGTTTGCCCCAAATATACCCAATATGCCAGATACGCCAGGCACACACGATAAACAGGAAAAACAGGATACCTTATAAAACATCCTGCAATTTTTCAGAAAGATGTTCCAGCAGTGCCAGAGTCTGCAAAAGACTGGCCTTGCTGTAATCCCCATTTTCCATCACCATATGGGCGTAACCCGTAAAAGGGCGGAAAACAGGCCGCGCCTGCTGCCAAAAGTTTTCCTGACAACCCTGGGGTACCCCCAGGCGCGCCCACTTGGCAAAAACCCCGCCCACGCGCCCTATTTCTTCTTTAAGCGCGGGTATCAGGTGGGCGGCACGCCTGTTCAAAACTTCCAGACTGTACTCCATACGGCTGTATGGGCCGCCAAGGGCTGCCAAAAACCATTGCCGCCAAAAATTGTCCAAAGCCCGCCGGGCATCCATAATATGGCCATCAACAGGTAAAAGGTCAAAAATTCCCTGTGGGGCCCTGCGGGAGCGCCAGAGAAAAAGGCCGGGCAAACGCGGGAATTTTTTTTCTTCCCGCCCTGTGTCTGTGAAAATACTATGCGCCAGGCTTGCAATACGGTGCGGGACAAACAGGTTTTTGCAGGCATTTTCCTGGCGGGGATGCCCGCATGCCCAGCAGCCCCTGCAACTGCAGGAGGGGGACAGCACATAGTGCCCGGGCGGAAAAGGCGCGGTTTCCCACGGGTTTACAGGCCCCATGGAAAGGTTAAGCGTAAGCGCCCCGGCCCATGCTCCTACATGCATGGGCCCTGTATCGGGGGTAATAAGCATATCCAGTTCTTCCATAAAGCGCACAAGCTCTACCAGAGAAAACTGACCGCAAAAATTACTGCCTTTTAAATTGGCCAGCTGGGCCGCTTTTGCTCCAATACCCTGTTCTGCCTTACCACCCAGAAAAACAGGCTTGTAGCCTTTATGCAAAAGATCTTTGGCCAAGTCTGCCCAAAATTCTGCATCTGGCCTTTTAGAGGCTTCACTTGCGCCCACAAAAAGACCAATCCTGTTGCCGGAAGGTTTGCGTGGTATTGGCCAGGCGCTTTTTTGCATAATTTCGCCGGGGATAATATCCATGGCGTTCAGGTCTGCCCAGTGGAACATATTGTGCCTGTTGTTGTGCACAAGAGAGGCCCTGTATATATGCCATGCCCCGCCAATACGCATGGCGCCGCCCTTGTCCGTATAGCGCCCAAGGCGAATGCCGGCAGGGACATTGCCTGCCAGACTGGCCGCGTCTTCCCTGTGGCTCAGGTTTATCACCCTTTCCACAGGTGTACGCTGTAAATTTTTTTGCGCTTCAGGCGGAAAAAACACCACACTGGGTGCAAGGGGTAAAAGCGCCTCGGCAAACTCCTGCTCTGCCACCACCCAGACGGGGCGATTTGGCTCAATAGCCTGGAGCCAGGATAAAAGCGGAAACGCGATCACCAGATCGCCTAATCGCTGGAGCTGCAAAACTAGTGTTGGTTCCATCCTGCCTCGTTTTTCGGTATGCCCGTTATCCCTTGTTTTGCCTTGCTATTTTTCTGACCAGCCCCAGCATAAAATCCATTTCATGGCGTCTTACATCCGCTTTATCCAAAAAATGCGCCACCTGCATAAAAAAATAATCCGGGTTGGATTTTTCTACCAAATCCATATCCACAAAACAGTTTTTGAGTTTTGTATGCAAAAGCGCCCGCTCTTCATGGGTGATACGCCGCGAAAGGGCCGCCCTGCTGTGTAAATTGGCTTTGTGCCGCCGTATTTCTGCTGGTGAAAAATATTCTTCCTGGGCTTTGACTTTTCCGGCTTTTTCCGAAAAAGCACGGAAAATCTCGTACATACATACAAGCACGGCCTGCCCTAAATTCAAAGAAGAGGCATCCGGCGCGGTGGGTATACACACAAGCTGCTGGCAATGGCGTAAATCTTCATTTTCAAGGCCTGTATCTTCTGGCCCAAAAACAAATGCCACATTTTCCCCGGCCAAAATTCTTTCCGCAGCCATTTGCGCCGCGTCTTCCGGGCGAACAACATGCCGCCGTTCCCCCCCAAGGCGTGCGCTTGTGCCCACAACAAGGGTGGTACCCTGCAAGGCTTCCGGCAGGTTTTTTACAGTTGTTGCTGTTTCCAGCAGGGGTAAACCTTGGGCTGTGGCTAAACTTGCCGCTTTTTCCTGCCCATTTTGCACCAGAACCCCGGGGCAAACCACATAAAGAGGCGCAAAACCAAAGTTTGCGCTGGCCCTTGCGGCTGCCCCTACATTTTCTGGAAACTTAGGCCGTGTGAGGACAAGGCGCACATGCTGTGTTATGGGTGTATAATCCGTCATTTTGGCCAGACCGCGTTATAGGTTATCACAAGCAGCACAATGCCTGTGCCAAACTTCATGGCCATACCCAAAAATTTTCCCAAAAGCGCCCCATTGGCAGAATGTACAGCTTCCCCATGCGGTCTTTCGTGCAGGCGCTCCCCTACATAACAGCCAATCCACGCGCCAAGAAGAGCGCCGGCTATAGCACCTGCCCCAAATAGTATGGGCATGCCAAGAACTGCGCCTGCCACAGCCCCTATCATGCCCGTCATATTTGCCTGTTTGCTGGAGCCATATTTTTTGGCGCCCCACAACTGCAAGCCAAATTCCAAACCTTCTCCAATAAGCGCAAATGCTATAAAAAGGATAAAAAATATCCAGCCCATTTCTGCCTGCGGGAAAAAAAAGGAGCCAATAAAGGCCACAACCAGCATAATCCAGTTGCCCGGCAGATTAATAAGCGAAAGAAGAGCCGCTATTGCCATAATAATAAGCAGGATGACAGCGCCTAAATATTCCATAAAATCTCCGTGTGGGGAATGCGTATGGAAAAGCAGGGAGGCTTTGGGCCTCCCGCCATATTGTACTATTCCCCTCTTAAGTCAAACACACGTTTGGCTTTGCCTTCTGAAGTAGGCAGGGAATTAAGCTGGACAAGGTCTACCTTGGGGGTCATCAAAATTTCATCATGCAGGCGGCGGGCAATACGATCCTGTAAGCCACGCAGCACGCGCATATCTTCCACAAAATGTTCGTCGCGTATTTCCACTTTTACACGCAGGTTTTCCAAAAGGCCTTCTTTTTCCAGCTGGATAAGGTAGTTTTGGCCCACTTCCGGGAAGGACATAAGCACCTGCTCAATCTGCATGGGGTACACATTAACACCTTTAAGGATAAACATATCGTCCGAGCGGCCTTTAATGCGGTCTATACGGCGGTGTTTACGGCCGCAGGGGCATTCGCCGGGGATAATGCGGGTAAGGTCGCGTGTTCTGTAGCGTAAAATGGGCATACCTTCGCGGGTGAGGGTGGAGAGGACAAGTTCGCCAGTTTCCCCATCAGGCACGGGTTTTCCTGTATCCGGGTCTATAATTTCCAGGAAGTAAGCGTCTTCCCATACATGCAGGCCGCTTTGGTCTTCACATTCAATAGCCACACCCGGGCCATTCATCTCAGAAAGGCCAAAGTTATTGTGTACGCGCACGCCCAGCATTTCCTGGATACGTTTGCGGGTTTCTTCTGTATAAGGTTCTGCGCCTACAATGGCAATACGCAGGGGCAGGGCATGGGGGTCTTCGCCTTCGGCTATCATTTGGCTGGCAACGTGCAGGGCGTAAGAAGGCAGAATATGGACGGCGCTGACGCCAAAGTCGCGGATAAGTTTAATCTGGCGGCGTGTGTTGCCTGCGCCTGCGGGTATGGTCATACAGCCTAAATGCTCTGCCCCGTAGTGGATACCAAGACCGCCTGTAAACAGGCCATAGCCGGACATATTTTGGAATACATCTTCCTTGCGGACACCTGCAACAAAAAGAGAGCGGGCCATAAGGGCCGACCATGTTTCAATATCTTTTTGCGTGTAACAAATAGCCACAGGTGAACCTGTTGTGCCGCTGGAGCAGTGCATACGCACAAATTCTTCTTTGGGAACACAGGCAAGGGCGTGGGGGT
>CAZJOG010000037.1:0-14529 GCA_964547565.1 uncultured Desulfovibrionaceae bacterium | reverse complement strand
GACCTACAGGTTCGTAGCCTGTTGCTCTATCCAGCTGAGCTACGAGCGCGTGAAGAGTATAATTAGACGGGAAAGTGTCTTTTGTCAAGGAAAAAGTTACATCGCGTGTATTTTTTTTCTACCCAAAGAAGACAGGTCATTACAAAGAATAAAAAATCCGTGCATTATCAGTATTATGAATTAGCACAGCGCCTGTCTGAGGGCTTGCTCCAGCTCTGTTATAGCTTCGACCACCTGGGAAGCCTCTTCTGCCTCCACCATGATGCGGCATACGGGCTCTGTACCAGAGTAACGCAGCAAAACCCTCCCATGCGGTTTCAGGGTACTTTCCACACGGGCCACCTGCTCCATAAGTGACGGGCATTCTTCCAACGGCTTTTTTTCTTTTACTTTTACATTCACCAATTTTTGCGGGTATGGCGTTAACACCCGCCCAAGCGCAGACAAAGGCTGCTTTTTTTCCCGCAAAATGCGTAAAATTTGCAAAGCAGCCAAAAGACCATCGCCCGTGGTAGAATAATCACTAAAAATTAAATGCCCGGACTGCTCCCCGCCCAGCTGCGCGCCGGTTTCCCGCATAGCTTCCGCAACATAACGGTCGCCCACATCTGTGCGTAACAACCGGCCCCCATGCTCCTGCATAAAAACTTCCAGGGCCATATTACTCATCACAGTTGCCACAAGTGTGTTGTCCTTCAAAACGCCCCGCTCCATCATATCCCAGGCGCACAGGGCCATGAGCTGGTCGCCATCCAAAATATGCCCTTTTTCATCCACCACAATAAGCCTGTCTGCATCGCCATCCAGCGCAAGCCCAATATCTGCGCGCACTTCGCGCACTTTTGCCTGCACATGCTCCGGGTGCAAAGACCCGCAGTGGGCATTAATATTCAGACCATTAGGCTCTACCCCCAGGCGGAAGACTTCTGCCCCCAGCTCTTCCAACGCCAGCGGTGCCACCTTGTAATTTGCCCCATTTGCGCAGTCTATAACCACCCGCAAACCCGCCAGATCCAGATGATCCGGGAAAGAATTTTTCAGGTACACAATGTAACGGCCTGCCGCGTCCACAATCCTTTGCGCGCGCCCTACATCCTCATCCGCCGGGTATTTCCATTCGTGCGCTGTGTCCAGCACCAGCGCGGACATGGCGTCTTCCACCTCGTCTGGTAATTTATAGCCATCGCTGTCAAAAAACTTAATGCCATTATCATGGAAGGGGTTATGGGAGGCAGAAATAACCACCCCCAAGTCTGCCCGCATATTCCGCGTAAGAAACGCAATGGCTGGCGTGGGCAAGGGCCCTACCTGCAAAACATCCATGCCAGATGCGCACAAACCTGCGGTAAGCGCGGTTTCAAAAACATACCCGGAAAGGCGCGTGTCCTTGCCAATTATCACCTTTTGCCTGCGGCCACCGTGATCACGGAACAGAGTCCCAGCCGCCAGCCCCAAACGCAATGCTACATCTGCCGTCATAGGGTATTTATTAACATGCCCCCTGAGGCCATCTGTTCCAAATAATCGTGCCATGGTGTTTTTTGGGTGATACCCCCAACCCCCCTTATTGCCGCAAGGATAACGTAGTGTTTATTTTTTCTTTTTCACAGTAACAACAGAAGGTTGTATACTCATAAGGCGTGCACCAGAAGGTAACATAACAAGCACAGGGATTTCCTGATTATCGCCATCCGGCGGACGTGCAAGCACCCGTATAGAGGCCAGGTATGCTTCATCATTAGCGAATTTTTCCGGCATTTCCACCTGGAGCTCCACATTTTCCGGCTGTATAGTGTAAAGCTTATGGTTTTCCGCGTCCATCTGAACAGGGCGGGTAAGCGTAACCTCATGGTTACGCTGGGAAAGGGTATAACGCAGGGTTGTTACAGGCGGGAAAAGTTCCACCTGTTCAGGCGCATTAATAGCCACATTGGTCACTTTCATACCGTCTTCCGTTTCCTGGCTGGGATCAAAGTGAACCGTAAGTTTTTCCAAAGGTTTAACAATAGTTTCCGGGCCACGTACAGTTGCAAAGGAAGGTTCCAGAATAAGTTGGGTCAGCCGCAGGCCGCTTTGGGTGGGCATTTCTTTTGCGTCCACTTCCAGTGGCAGCACACGTTCCATAAGGGCGTCCACCTCTACCACCAGCCGTGCGGGGCTGACGTCCACCACTTCAAAAGCGCGAAATTCCGCAAAATTTTCCATTGTAAGGGGCAACACATTCGCGCCCCGTGTCATAGAAGAAAGATCAACAGAATAAACAAGATCCCGGCCTGTAAGGCCACGCAGCAGCTCACCGGATCCACGCACACGCACGGAAGTTTTGGGCAAAAGGCCATCGCGCACCACAAGGTCCTCCGGCAGGCCGCGGTAATCCAGGCGTACATCAAGCTGGGCTTCTGTCTGTTCGCTCCCAATCACCATAAACCAAAGCGCCAGAGCCAGACCAAAGGCCAGAAGCAGGGTTTGGGAAGATTGCCAGGCTTTACTGAGAGAGAGCATGGGTAAGTATCCGTTCCAGGCGTTCGCCTGTCAGAGGGTTGGAAAGACGGCCATCCTGCGCCACGGTTATTTCGCCGCGTTCCTCCGATACCACAATCACAACGGCGTCACTGACTTCTGAAATACCAAGGGCCGCTCTGTGCCGTGTGCCAAAGTGTTGTCTGTCCATCTGGGTAAGGGGCAAAATACAGCCCGCGGCTACAATACGGCCTGCGCGGTTAACAAGCACCGCGCCGTCATGCAAAGCGGTTTTAGGGAAAAATATGGTGGAGAGTAAGTCCTGGGTAAGAAGAGCGTCCAGTTTTACCCCACGTTCTGTCATATCCCCAAGGGGCATACCCATTTCAATAACAATAATGGCGCCTATATGTTTGCGGGCAAGGTCCGTTGATGTACGGACAAGGGTGTGGATAAACGCTTCATTGGCGCCTTTTTTTCGGCGGAATAAAGATTGCACACTCATGCGGGCAAGCGCGCCTCTGATATCCTGCTGGAAAAGAATAACCAGCACAAGAAACAAAGAGCCAAACAAGCCTTCCATCAACCATACAACAGTAAATAAACCCGCAAGCTGCGCCCCGGCGTATACCAGCAAAAGCAAAAAAAGGCCGTTCAGGGCAGCTATAGCCCGCGTGCCCTGCACAAAACGCAGGACAAAATAAAAAAAGACCGTGACAAGAAGAATATCCACGGCATCCCGCCAGCCAAATGGTACCTGGGTCAGAGAGGCGAGAAATTCATTCATACGCTCTCTCCAGCCTGGCAGACAACCCCGCCAGACATAGCCCCAGAAGCCATACTCGGGGGACAAAAAGCGGGGGTATTAAAGTCGGGCTGTTCCGGCATAAAAGCGTGCGCAAGGCGCAAGGCCTGCACAGCGCCGGCTACATCGTGTACCCGGTGATGGCGTATCCCGCGTGAAGCTAAAAGGGCAGTGGCTATGCCTGTTGCGTGAGAGCGCTGGTCTTTGGGCAAAGCAAGCAAATCTTCAAAAAAAGATTTTTGGGAAATACCAACAAGAAGGGGTCTGCCCAGTGCAAGAAATTTATCTGTATGCCGGATAAGGGCCAGATTATGCGCAAGTGTTTTACCAAAACCTATGCCTGTATCCAAAATAATACGCTCTTCTGGCAAACCCGCGCGGACAAGAACGTCCATACGTTTTTCCAAAAAAGCCAGCACTTCGTCCACAACAGAGGCATAAATTGGCATTTTTTGCATACATTCTGGCCGCCCCTGGCAATGCATAAGAACATAGTAGGGCTTATGGGTAACCAGAACATCCAGCATGGCAGGGTCCCACAAAGCACCCGAAATATCATTAATAATGTTTGCGCCAGCCTGCAGAGCAGCAAAAGCAACAGATGCCCGCCATGTGTCCACGGAAAGTAAGGGCGCGGAAGAAAAAGGGGAAAAAGGCGTTTCCGCTGCAGGCGTGGTTTGCTGTATGGCAGAAAGGGCGGTAAGCAGGGGCAATACGCGGGCCAGCTCTTCTTTTTCCGGCACGTCAACAGAGCCAGGCCTTGAAGAGGCCCCGCCAATATCCAGCACATTTGCCCCTTGCGCCAGAAGATCCTGGGCATGAGAAACAGCAAGCTCAGGCAAAAACTTGTCCTGAGCATAAAAACGACCGCCGTCAAAAAAGGAATCTGGCGTGGCATTCACCACGCCCCAGACGCAAAAGGGGTTTGGCGACTCCGGAGACTCCTTTTTTGCTTCCACGGTTTTTCCTTCTATACGCGCAGATAAAACCCCTTGCGGGGTTGTTATTCGTTCTGATGTGAGGGCGTGTAACGCCCTCACTTTATACACTATTCAGGGTCAGAATCAAAACCAAATGTATCGTCTTTTTTCTGGTTATTGACTTTACCATCCGCACCATACATTTCTGCACCATTGGGGTTTTCGGGATTTTCTGCCCGGGTATTTGGCGCATCAGATTGCGGCTTCTGGCTAACTTCCATAGGGGGCAAAGTTTCATGGCGCATCAAACGCTGGATATCTTCACCGCTTAAGGTTTCACGCTCTAACAGAGCATTGGCAATAGCGTGCAAAAATTCCATGTTTTCTTCCAAAAGGGCGCGGCATCTGCTGCGGGCTTCTTCCAAAAGCGCTTTTACTTCCGCGTCTACAATACGCGCGGTTTCATTGCTGACAGAAGCCGTGTGCGCCCATTCGCGCCCTATAAACACTTCTTCGCCCTGTTCGCCAATAGCCTGGGGGCCAATAACATCACTCATGCCCCATTCACACACCATTTTGCGTGCCATTTTGGAAGCGCGTTCAATATCATTACCAGCACCGGTGGTCATTTCATCCATCACCAACTCTTCTGCCACCCGGCCGCCAATAAGCACCACCAGATTATTTTTCAGATACGTACGGGAATACCCGTGGCGGTCTTCTTGCGGTAATTGCATGGTCACACCAAGCGCGCGACCGCGGGGGATAATGGAAACTTTATGCACAGGGTCAGTACCCGGCAAAAGCTGGGCCGCAAGGGCGTGCCCTGCTTCATGGTAGGCGGTTATCCGTTTTTCTTCATCACTCAAAATCAGGCTGCGGCGTTCTTTCCCCATCAGCACCTTGTCCTTGGCGTATTCAAAATCGCGCATGGAAAGGCGGTCCTGGTTCAGTTTGGCTGCCTGCAAAGCGGCTTCATTCACCAGGTTTTCAAGGTCAGCACCAGAAAAACCCGGGGTGCCCTTTGCCAGAACATCCAGATCCACATTCCCTTCAAGCGGTGTTTTGCGGGTATGGACACCCAAAATATGCTTGCGGCCCCGCAAATCTGGTGTGGAAACCACAACCTGACGGTCAAAACGGCCAGGCCGAAGGAGCGCGGGGTCCAAAACATCTGGCCGGTTTGTTGCGGCAATAAGGATAACCCCTTCGTTGGACTCAAAACCGTCCATTTCTACAAGCAACTGGTTCAGGGTCTGTTCACGTTCATCGTGCCCACCCCCAAGGCCGGCACCACGCTGACGGCCCACGGCGTCTATTTCATCAATAAAAATCAGGCAGGGCGCATTTTTTTTGCCTTGCGTAAAAAGATCACGCACGCGGGAAGCACCAACCCCCACAAACATTTCCACAAAGTCAGAGCCGGAAATGGAGAAAAACGGCACGCCGGCTTCCCCTGCAACAGCACGGGCCAGAAGGGTTTTCCCTGTTCCAGGAGGGCCCACAAGCAAAACGCCTTTTGGGATACGCCCCCCAAGGCGCGTAAATTTACGGGGATTAGAAAGAAATTCCACTACTTCGGAAAGCTCTTCCTTGGCTTCGTCCACACCAGCCACATCTTCAAAGGTCACGCGCCCCTGCTCCTGGTTTATCATACGCGCACGGGAACGCCCAAAAGACATAGCTTTGCCGTTTTGCCCGTTCATCTGGCGCATAAAGAATATCCACACACCAATAAGCAGCAGCATGGGGAACCATGCAATAAGCAGTGAGGTAAGCAGGCTGGGTTCTTCCGGAGCTTCAGCCTTGATATTAACCTTAGAATCTAAAAGGTGCTGCACAAGACCGGGGTCATTGGGGGTATAGGTTTGGAACACACGACCGTCAAGGGTTTTCCCTGTGAGAGTATTCCCCTGGATACGAACTTCTGTTACTTCCCCTCTGTCCACCTGGGAAAGAAATTCGCTATACGCTAAAGCCTGCTGTTGCTGCTGGGCAGTTGGCTGGCTGAACATGTTGAAAAGAAGAAGCACGGCCAGCGAAATAATAACCCACATGGCCATATTACGGGAAAATGGATTCAATGTTGCCTCCACAAAATATCGGGACCATTTAATTGAAAAAAAGCAAAAAAAACTATATACACCAAAACCGGCATTTTTGTGCAGGCAGGCGTAATACCCGGCAGACATTTTTTCAGAAAATGCCACAGACTAATAACAAACCCACCAGGTTTTTGGGCAGCGTCTAGAACATTTCCACAAGAATAGGGGGATTCCCAAATCAATGGGGAAATGCTCGATAACCTTCAAAACAGTATAAGGCCAAAGCCTGCATTTGACAATGCCAAAAAACCTTTCTAAAAAAATTTCCTCTTATTTTGCAGGAACTGACCAATGGCGGGAGACCATTCTCTCCCACCCTGCAAAGCCGGATAGGAAAAACAGAAATTTTACAAAACACCAAACTGCATGCAAAAATACCTTTCTTGTGGCACATTTCTGTTTGCCTCAGGCATTGCCTCTTTCCCGGCACTGCGGTATACATAACGCCTGTTAACAACAACTTCCTCACCAAAAGGAAAACTATGGTAGCCCTCATTGTCACCGTAACAGTTGCCCTTGTTATTTCCGCCTTTTGTTCTACTACGGAAGCTATGCTCTACTCTGTCCCCTGGACACATATTGAAAAAAGCAGAGAAAGCGGGGCAAAAACAGGCGAAATTCTTTATGAAATGCGCTCAAATATCGATAAGCCCATAACAGCCGTGCTTACCCTGAACACTGTGGCCAACACCGCGGGTTCTGCTATTGCGGGTGCATTTGCAGCCGCGGCCCTTGGTGCGGGAAATCTGCCTCTTTTTGCCGCTGTTTTTACTGTGCTTGTCCTTATAATTGGCGAAATTATCCCCAAAACTCTGGGGGTTGCGTATGCCGGGCCACTTTCTACAATTTTGGCGTATCCACTTGCGTTTCTTGTTAAAATATTCAGCCCTGTCACATGGGCCAGTGGATTTCTTACACGCCTTATCACCCCCGCCAATAAAGGCCCGGAAGCAACAGACGATGACATACGGGTTATGGCCAGCCTTTCCCGCAAATCTGGCGGCATAGAAGCGTATGAAGAAACAGCCATAGCCAATATTCTTGCCCTTGACACCCGCCATGTGCACGACATTATGACCCCACGCACCGTGGTGTTTTCTCTGCCTGCCGACACGCCCGTGAAAGAAGCATTTGAAAACACAAACCTCTGGCATTTTAGCAGAATCCCTGTGTATGGCGAACATAATGAAGATATTACAGGCCTTGTGCAACGCCGCAATATTGTCCAGTATAAAGAGGAAGACGCGGAAAAAACCCTGGCGGATATTATGGAGCCCATACGTTTTGTGCCGGAAAGCGAAACTCTGGACAAACTTTTGACCCAATTTCTGGAATCCCATCAGCACCTTTTTGCCGTGCTGGACGAATACGGCGGCCTTGCCGGTGTTGTCAGCCTGGAAGACGTGCTGGAAGAAATGCTTGGACGCGAAATTATGGACGAAACAGATGTTGTGCCAGATATGCGGGCTGTTGCCAAAGAACGTTTTGAACAAAAACGCGCAGAACACGCAGAAAAAGAAAAAGAGCAGACCAATATTTGACCCCTGCCCTTTTCTTTTGGGCGGAAAATATTTTGCGCTTGCTTTTTTTGGGGAAACCTTGTATATGTTTTACACGGCACATGGAAACTTTTTTTGCACCCTCATTTTTACAGCGAAAAATACAATTTTTCCACAAATGAAACCGCAGAAACACGGGAGCAATTCCACAGCCACAGATGTATTGCAAATCCATGGGAAAATGCTCCCATTACGGGAATACGCCATCCGTTTGCAGACAGACACCAGGAGGCATTATGCCACAAGCACGCCGTAAAAAACCCGTTACTCTTTATATTTTTGCCGCAGCCCTTTTTATCTGCGGTATGGGATATCTTGTCTGGCAGGGCATTTCTGCCAACAGTGTGTACTTTTTGAATGTTTCCGAAGCCCTTGCTATGCCTTCGGAAGAGCTTGGCGCCGCACGCCTTTTTGGCACTGTAGCAGAAGGCGAAACCCGGATGGACAATGGCCTTGGGGTACGCTTTTTTCTTGAAGACGCGGCAGCTCCAGGCCAAAAACTTCTTGTGGAATACCGAGGCGTTGTGCCTGACACCTTTAAACCCGGTGCAGAAGTGATTGTGGAAGGCAACATGCAGTCCGCCGCTTTTAACGCCAAAACCCTTATGACCAAGTGCCCCTCCAAATATGAAAAAGAGAACCGCCCAGGCCGTGAAGGGTAATACAGGGAAAAAACAGGAAATGTTTTTTCGCAAAAAAATGGATCTTTATGCTTTTCCCTGTAAAGTATTGTGCTGATTTTGCGGGTACACGAAAAATTTTTCCATACACCACAACTTCCGGCACACGTGAAAAAGATTGTTATTCTGATCCCCCACCCGACAATTTTTCCAAACGTATTTTTTCGCACAGGTAGCGCGAGTTTGGAGCATAAAAACTTCTGGCATCTTGATAATCCGCAGAGTTTTTAAGCCGGCCTTCAAAACCGGTTTTGCCCCAGATACGCGCTATAGTTGCGCAATACGAAAGCTTTACCGGAGAAAGCATGTATTTTTTTGCATACGGAGTTTTGCTTGCTTCCCTTGTGGCCGCTGTAGCCGGCGCAGGGTTCAGTCTTGTCTGTCTTTGGCGCGGACAAGTAGATAATCGCCCTATCCGCTGGATAGAACACGCCAACACCCTTGTAGCCGCAGGGCTTGTCATCGCCTCTGCCATTTTGCTTTATGCACTGGCTGCCAGTGATTTTAGGGTAGAATATGTGGCCAATTACACAGACCGCGCCCTGCCCTATGCCTATAAAATCACCGCCTTCTGGGCAGGGCAGTCTGGCTCTCTGCTTTTTTGGGCCCTTATGGTGGGCCTTTGCGGTTTTGCCTTCCAGTTTTCCCCCTGGTACAAAGACCTGCCGGCTGACACAAAAGCCTGGTACTGGGTCTTTTTTCTTGTCATTATGGCCTTTTTCTTTTTACTGCTCACAGCCTGGAGCAACCCGTTTATCCAGCTTGCCCAGCCCCCGCATGATGGCCGCGGCATGAACCCCATGCTCCAAAACCCGGGCATGGTTTTACACCCCCCCTTACTTTTTCTGGGCTACGGTGGTTTTACCATACCCGCCTGTATGGCGCTGGCACAGGCTATGACAGGCCAAAACGGCCTTTCCTGGACACGCATTACCCGGCCTTTTACTATGACCGCCTGGATATTCCTTACAGCCGGTATTGTTTTAGGCGGCTGGTGGGCGTATATGGAATTAGGCTGGGGTGGATACTGGGCATGGGACCCTGTGGAAAATGCCTCCCTTATCCCCTGGCTTATAGGCACAGCCACCCTACACTCCACCATTATTGAAACAAGGCGCAGCGCGCTTTACCGCAGTAATGCCTTTCTTATGGCCCTGACCACTATTTCCGCTTTTTTTGCCACCTACCTGGTACGGGGGAATGTTGTGGAATCTGTCCACGCATTTGGCGCGGGCGGTGTTGGCCCGGCTCTTCTGGGTTTTGTTGTTATGGGTGTTATTATTTCCATTGCTGTCTGTCTGCCTGCCTTCCGCGAAGAACGCGAAAAAGGGCATAATCTTGGCTCTGTGGACACGCGGGAAGGTTTTTTGGTTATGACTATCTGGGGGCTTCTGGCCATCAGCGTGGTTATTTTTATCGCCACCCTCTGGCCGCTTTTTAGCCAGCTTTGGGGAAATTCTGCCGGCCTTACAGCCACCTTCTATAACAGTGTGTGTCTGCCGCTTTTTGCCGTTATTTTAGCCCTGCTGGCAGTTTGCCCGTGGCTGAGATGGGGCGGAGGCGTGCGCTCCTGGTCCAAACTGGGCATTGTGTTGCTGGCTTTTGTGCTTACACTTGCAACCTGCTGGTTTTTTGGCTACACCCAGCCACTGGCTCTTATGGGCAGTGCCGCCGCTGTGGCCGCCATTGTAAGCGCTATTCTCGCGTTTACAGAAAAAAGTGTGCGTTCCTTCCTACCCAGTGTTTCCGCCATGGGCGTGCATATTGCCCTTGGCCTTGTGGCTTTAGGCGTAGCATTTTCCGGCCCGTACAAACTGGAAGACGAAGTTGTGCTGGGACAAAACGATTCCGCCACTATTGGCTCGTACACCATCACCCTTACCCAGCTTTACGAAGGCCGCTATCTTAACTTTGACTTTTTAGAGGCGGAACTGGCTATTGCAAAAAATGGTCAGCCTGTCACCAAACTTTCTCCCCAGCGCCGTATTTACCAAAACTACAGCAACCGCGCGTATTCGGAAGCCTCTACCCTGCCCACCCTTGGGGATGAGCTGTATATCACCCTGCTTGGGCTTGACCCGGAAAGCCGCGCTGTGCTGCATGTGAGCACACATCCTTTAGTAAACTGGCTGTGGATAGGCGGCGCCTTTATGTGCCTTTTCCCCTTCCTGGCCTTGCGAAGAGGACGGAAAGAGTAAGAGGGAGTTTATATGGGGGCGGGAAAAAACTTTTTTGTGAACAAAAAAGTTTTTCCCCGCCCCCATGCCCCCACCCCTTTTCACAAAAAACTTCGTATGTGGATATAAAAAGGCAGAGTTCTGGCTCTGCTTTTTTTTGTGTCTTTTTATGGGCAAAAAAAATCTGCCTTCTTGTAGTTAACCCACAGGAAGGCAGAAAAAATACACAGTGCCAGCAATCAGGAAGCGGAAACAAAACCCCGCGCAAACACCTGCGCTTCACCAAAAGCCGCTCTTGCGGCATCCTGAACAGCCTGTGGCACAGTATGGGCAACCGGCTGGGCAGGTACAGGCAATTCTACAATATCCAAAAGTTGCCCGGCCTCTGCTTCAAGGCGACGGATAAACTGGTTATTAAAGGAGTGGCCGGAACAATGCACTTCAAAAGCGCCTTCAAGTGGCATACCAAACATGGCCATGTCCCCTATAAAATCCAGCATCTTATGGCGCACAAATTCATCCGCGCAACGTAAACCTTCAGGGTTCACCACCCCTTCATCATCCAGCACAACCGCGTTACGCAAAGAACCACCAAGAGCCAGACCTTTGCTGTGCAGGTATTCCACTTCCTGCGCAAAACCAAATGTACGGGCGCGGGCTATAGCGTCAAATGTATCGGGGGTTATTTCCATGGCAAGGTGCTGCCTGCCAATGGAAGGATGCGCAAAATCAATAGTGTAATCCACAAAAAAACCCTGGTATGGTCTGGCGTGTATGGCCTTGCCTTCTCCCGCAACACTAATGGGTTTGCGTAAACGGGCCACCTTGCGCGGCGCATTTTGTAGCCGACGCCCGGCTTTTTCTATATCCTGCACAAACAAAATGGCAGATCCGTCCAGAATGGGAACTTCCGCCCCAAACACATGCACCTGCACATTGTCTATACGCATGGCAGACAAAGCGGCCAGAAGATGCTCCACTGTAGAAACAGAAGCAGAGCCATCGCTCAGGGTTGTTGCCAGTGCGGTTGCGCTTACCAAGCCAGGGTTTGGTTTCATGCGGCGTGTCCCTTTCTGGGTGTGCACATAAAACTCCAGGCCTGTGTCCACACTCGCCGGCTGTAATTTAATCTGCACATCTCTACCGGAATGCAGGCCAACACCTGTGAATGTAATGGGACGCGCAAGCGTACTTTGAAACATGGAACTCTCCTTAAAACAGTATGGAAAAAAAGCCACAAAAAAAGAACACGACAGGCTTGTTTTTTACCACGAACACAATAAGCAAAATACATGCCAAAAAAACTGGATTGCGACTAAAAACACCCGGGACGGAATGATAAAATATATTACTATGTAAATTCAAAATATTATGCGCAAAATTTTTTGTTGTTTATTCTTAAAACAAAAAAACAGAGGGCATCAAATAGCCATAGCCCCCTCTCACTCCTGTGTTTTTTTCTCCACTCCAGCGAAAAAAAACACAAGGCTTGCCGCCGCACCCAAAAGAGGGTATTTTACAAAAAAAATACGCTTTTGTACGTTTTTCTGGCCGATACACAGGAGGAGAAGCCTATGGAATTTTCCACCCCATTCCACGACCCTGCGCTCTGCCAGGCGTTGCTGGCCCGCCTGCAAAAATCGCTGCTGGCCTATGGTAAACCCGTGCGATTTATGGAAGTATGTGGCACGCACACAGTGGCCATTTTCCAAAGTGGTTTGCGTTCTCTTTTGCCAGAAGGCCTTACCCATGTTTCCGGTCCGGGTTGCCCCGTGTGTGTTACGGCAGACACGGAAGTGGCTGCTTTTCTGGAAATGGCAGGTAAACCGGACACTATTCTTACCACATTTGGGGACCTTATCCGGGTGCCTGGCCCTGGTGGTCATTCCCTGAAAAATGCCATGGCCGAAGGCGCGGATGTGCGTGTTATTTATTCCCCGCTGGATGCGTTAAAAATTGCCGCCCAAAACCCTTCCAAAAATGTGGTTTTTTTAGGTGTAGGTTTTGAAACCACAGCCCCCGCTGTTGCAGGCGCTATTTTGGAAGCCCAAAAACAACATCTGCGCAACTTTATGGTGTATGCCTGCCACAAACGGGTGCCCCCTGCGCTTGCGGCTCTGCTGGATAATGATGAAGGCAAGTACAAGTGCGGTATAGACGCCTTTTTGCTCCCCGGGCATGTGGCTATTATTCTTGGTCTTGCCCCTTTTGCCTTTATACCGGAAGTATACCACCTGCCCGCCAGTGTAAGTGGTTTTGAACCGGCGGATATTCTGTACGCCCTGTGTCTTCTGGTGGAAAGCCTGGCAGAAGGCAAACCCACCCTGACCAACGCATACCCGCGTGCTGTTTCGGAAAATGGCAATACCCATGCCCGTTCCATGATGGACACCGTGTTCCGCACGTCGGAAGCACGCTGGCGCGGTCTTGGCATTATCCCCCAAAGCGGCCTTGTGCTCCGCGAAGAATTTGCGCATTTTGACGCCATGCAGCGCCTTGGAATAACACCTGTTTTTGCCCCTCCCCCACCCGGTTGCCGTTGCGGGGAAATTCTTAAGGGCCGTATGGAACCAAGCAAATGCCCGCTTTTTGGTAAAACCTGTACCCCTGCCCATCCTGTGGGGCCCTGCATGGTTTCCACAGAAGGTAGTTGCGCCGCATGGTTTACGTATAACACCCCAGCCTGACAGGATATTTTATATGGAAACCCTTCTCCTTGACGCCGGAAGTGGCGGACGCGCCTCTGAACGGCTTATCCACAATATTTTCCTTAAATATTTTGATAACCCCATCCTTGCCCGCATGGACGATGCCGCCACCCTGCCCTTCCACACCCCCCACATGGTGATGAGTACAGATGCGTACACGGTTCATCCGCTGTTTTTCCCCGGCGGAAGCATAGGGACTCTGGCGGTACACGGCACCCTGAATGACGTGGCCATGATGGGCGCCCGCCCTGTTGGGATAAGCTGCGCGTTTATTCTGGAAGAAGGCCTGGACATGGAGGTTTTGGAACAGGTTGTGGCCTCTATGGCAGAAGCCGCGCGCCACGCGCAGGTGCCAATTGTGACAGGCGATACCAAGGTTGTCCCTAAAGGGGCGGTGGATAAGCTTTTTATTATCACCACTGGCGTAGGAGAACTTGTTTGCCCTGGCCCATCTGGCCACAATGCCCAAGCCGGCGACGCCATTCTGGTAAGTGGGACACTGGGAGACCATGGCATTACAGTCATGGCCGCGCGGGAAAATCTTTTGCACAGTGTCAACACCCAAAGCGACAGCGCCAGCCTTTTCCCCATAACACTTTCGCTTATGGAAGCTCTGGGGCCGGATTTGCATACCCTGCGCGACCCCACCCGCGGCGGTCTGGCGACAACACTGAATGAAATAGCGGCGCAGTCTTCTATATCCATGGAAATAGTGGAACAAAACCTGCCTGTGAATGAAAATGTCCGCGCAGCTTCTGGTATACTGGGGCTGGACCCCCTGTATCTGGCTAATGAAGGCAAATTTCTCTGCCTTGTGCCGCAAAACCGTGCGCAGGAAGCCCAGCGTATTATACAATCCTTCCCGGAAGGAAAAAATGCCGCCATTATAGGGCAGACCATACCCTCCGACCCCAGACCCCAGGTGTTTTTACGCACCCGCATGGGCGGGCGGCGTTTACTTACTATGCTTGAAGGCGCACAATTGCCGCGGATTTGTTAATACATACCTGCGCCATAGCGTTTTGTAAAACTTCAGGTAACCTCCTCTTTGGAGCAGCACAACCTTAGAGCAATTCCCAAATGATTCGCCATTTTTTTGCGAATCATTTGGGATA
>CAZJOG010000036.1:10567-14836 GCA_964547565.1 uncultured Desulfovibrionaceae bacterium | reverse complement strand
ACTCCTGGCAGTTTAATTATACAGGCTGCTATGGTAACACATGGATCAAAACCCCTAACATTGACCGCTTTGCAAAAGAAGGTGTACTTTTTGAAAACGCCTATGGCGATGGTATGCCTACTCTGCCTGTGCGCCGCTCCATGATGACAGGTCGCTATACCTTGCAGGATATTGGCTGGGCACCCTTACGCCAGGAAGATACGGTTATACCGGATCTGCTTTTTGGCTTTGGCATTGACACGGCTATGGCGTACAATTCCATCCCGCTTTTTATGATGAAAGCAAGCTTTGCCCGTGGGTATGCCCGCACCCGTTACTCCCGCGGATTTGACGGTTCCCATTTTATCCATGATGAACTCTTCACCCATTTTAATGTGGAACAATTCCTGACTGACCCGGGCTTTTTAGACCGTCTGCGCGCCCTGCCAGATGGCGCCCTGCTGGAAAAAACCGTACGCGAAGAAATGGATATGGCCCTGCGTGACAAACAGTATTGGACAGACGAAAGTAAACACTCTGTTGCTGTTTGCCTGACAGACGCTATAGAACTTATTGAAGAACGCGACAAAACCCACGGCCTTTTCCTGTGGATAGATGCCTGGGACCCGCATGAGCCGTGGGATCCGCCTTCCATCTGGGAAGGTTTCCCCTGCCCCTATGACCCGGACTACAAAGGCGCAGACCTTTGGGCGCCCCCTATGTCCCCTGTTAAAAATCTGTACACAGAAGAACAAATGCACCACATCCGCATGCTTTTTGCGGAAAAAATCACCCTGTGCGATAAATACTTTGGCAAACTGTGTGACTGCATCCGCAAAGAAGGCATGTGGGAAAACACCCTTCTCTGGCTTACCTCTGACCATGGTGAGCCTTTAGGCAATGGCGAACACGGCCACGGTATTATGACCAAATGCCGCCCCTGGCCCTACGAAGAACTGGTGCATATCCCCCTTATTGTCAAAGCCCCGGGTCTGCCTGCAGGCAAACGTGTAAAAAGTTTTGTGCAAGGGTGCGACTGCGCCCCCACGGTGCTTGACTGGTTTGACGTAAAAATCCCGGCCAACATGCAAGGTAAGTCTCTTCTTCCCCTTTGCCGCGGGGAAGTGGAAAAAGTGCGCGACTTTGCCATTGCCGGTTACTACAGCTTCTCCTGGTCTATTATCACAGAAGACTGGTCTTTTATCCACTGGCTGAACAAACTGGATAATGGCGAAGACTATGGCGCGGTTATGACACAAATGTATACAGGCATTGGCGAAATGATACAGGCCGGCCCCGCTGGCACCCAATCTTTAGCTGCCGCCACTGCCTTTGAATCTGAAGCTCTGAAACTCTACGAAGAACAGCGCGCCCTGGACCAGGCCTCCCAATGGACCTGCACCCCAGGTTCCCGTGTGGACGTGCCGGAAGGAGACGAACTTTACAACCGTAAAACAGACCCCTTCCAGCTCCATAATGTTATCAGTCAGCATCCCGATGTTGCGGAAAACCTTCTGCGCACCCTGCGTACCTTCATGGGCGACCTTAAAGCCAGCTAAGGAGCAAAAACTATGTTAAATAAACCCATCAGAAATGCCATTGTCATGATGTTTGACTCCTGGCAGTTTAACTACACCGGTTGCTACGGGAACACATGGATAAAAACCCCCAATATAGACCGCTTTGCCAGAGAAGGCGTACTTTTTGAAAACGCCTATGGCGACGGTATGCCCACCCTGCCTGTGCGCCGCTCTATGATGATTGGCCGCTATACCCTGCAGGACACAGGCTGGGGGCCCTTACGCCCCACAGATACCACCATAGCCGACCTTTGCTGGGGCACAGGCATAGACACCGCCATGGTGTATAACTCTGTCCCCCTTTTCCTGGATAAATCCAATTTTGCCCGCAGTTACGCCAAAACAACCTTCCAGCACGGGTTTGACAATTACTTTTTCTCCCAGGACGAACTGTACACCCACTACTCTGTGGAACAATTCCTGACTGACCCGGGCTTTATGGACCGCCTGCACGCCCTGCCAGACGGTGACCAGATAGAATACTTCAACAAAGCCGAGTACGATACCTACCTGCGTGACAAACAACACTGGAAAACACCGGAAGACCATACTGTTGCCAAAGGTATACGCGAAGCCATCAAGTTTATCCAAAAACGCGACAAAACCCACGGCTTCCACCTGTGGATAGATATGTGGGACCCGCACGAGCCGTGGGATCCGCCCTCCATCTGGGAAGGTTTCCCCTGCCCTTATGACCCGGACTACAAAGGCGCAGACCTGTGGTTGCCCCCTATGGCCCCCGTCAAAGACCTGTATACAGAACCCCAGCTTAACCATGTGCGTATGCTTTTTGCCGAAAAAATCACCCTGTGTGATACCTATTTTGGGCTTTTGTGCGACTGCATCCGCGCAGAAGGTATGTGGGAAAACACCCTGCTCTGGCTTACCTCTGACCACGGCGAACCCCTGGGCAATGGTGAACACGGCCATGGCATTATGACCAAATGCCGCCCCTGGCCTTACGAAGAACTGGTGCACATACCCCTTATTATCAAAGCACCGGGCCTGCCTGCCGGCAAACGTGTTAAAGCCTTTGTGCAGGGCTGCGACTGCGCCCCCACTGTCCTCGACTGGCTGGATATCCCCATCCCCGGCAATATGCAGGGTAAATCCCTCCTGCCGCTTGCCCGCGGGGAAGTGGAAAAAGTGCGCGAATTCGCCATTGCAGGCTACTACAGCTTCTCCTGGTCTATTATCACAGAAGACTGGAGCTTTATCCACTGGCTGGATAAACTGGAAAACTCCAGCTTCTCTGACGCCATGGGCAAAGTGTATATGCCGGATACCACCACCCTTTCCGAGAATGTGGACGACATTATCCAGGCGGATATGGGCGCTCTTGCAGAATACCGGAAACAGCGCGCCCTGGACAGCGAAAGCCAGTGGACCTGTACCCCTGGCTCCAAAGTGGAAGTCCCTGAAGGCGATGAATTGTACGACCGCCATAAAGACCCCTTCCAGCTTAATAACATCATAAGCAAACACCCCGACGTCGCAGAAGAATTGCTGCGTAAGCTGCGCCTGTTTATGAGCGACTTGCGGGCTTCATAAAAAAACTCTGGGGGCGAGTAGCCCCCAAACCCTCCGCCAGGAGCAAGCGCCCCTGCATCTGCTATTTACGCCTTTATTGCTGCCAAATAGCAAGGGTTGTATACAAGCCAGAAAAAAAATGGCCTCGCTTTTTTTGCCTGCCAGCACGGTGCACCCTCACCAACCGCAGAAAAAAAGCGAGGCCATTTTTTACCCATTTCCCAAAAAGTATGTATGTGTTTGACAATTTCTTGAACTCTCTTTATAGTTACAGCAAAATCATACCATACCTCCGTACAGCGCCCGTACTGCATCCTATTTAATCAACAGGAAGCCCCCATGCGCATTTATACACAGTTTCCGCGCCGCATTGCGCGGAAACAGGTTATGGCCGTTTTGCATTTTTTGCACACAAAAATAAACCATTATACTGTATTTTTTCTTATCCCATGTCTTTTTGCATTCCTTCTTGTATGCTTTACAATGCAAAGTGTTGCGTACGCTGTGGATGCGGGCAATCAAACAAGTTTTGACACTGCTATCAATAGCGGCACAGGCAATGTGGAAATCACCATCACAAACAATATCTTGTTTGATACCAGCCATAACAGCTCGGTAGACACAAACATCACAAACCTCAGCTTCACACTTACCGCGCCCCGCACTTTCTCGGGTGTGGTAACACCTGGGTATGCCTTTGGCAGCCCAGGCAAACTAGGTTTTGATGACCCCGCAGGCACCTGGCTTGAATTTACTACCACCAACCTTACCAGCCTTTTTTCCACCCCCGGGAAAACCCTTACTATACAAAATTTTGGTATTATGGGGGCGGATAACGAAAGCGGCGCCGGCTGGGGCGGGGCAGTGTTTGCGAATGGCCCCCTGGAGTTTAAGAATGGCACATACACCTTCACAAACAACAGCGCTATTGGGGGCAAGGCGGAAAACAGCGGGAACAGCTCCTCCTCAGCCTTTGGTGGGGTGGTGCAAGCAAGTGACGCCCTTACCTTTACTAACGGCACATACACCTTCACAAACAACAGCGCCATAGGGGGCAGTGCCACAGGAAATAGCAGTACCAGCGGCGGCTCCGGCATTGGTGGGGCAGTGTACGCGAATGACACCCTTACCTTTACAAACGGCACATACACCTTCACAAACAACAGCGCCATTGGGGGCA
>CAZJOG010000036.1:0-10467 GCA_964547565.1 uncultured Desulfovibrionaceae bacterium | reverse complement strand
CTTACCTTTACAAACGGCACATACACCTTCACAAACAACAGCGCCATTGGGGGCAGTGCCATAGGGAGTGGAAGTGACAGTTCCATCTCTGGCCTTGGAGGCGCCATTTTTGTTGGTGGAATGGATGCAACATTTTCTGGCAATTTTTCTTTTATAAACAACAGCGCGTATAGTCTTAACCCTCTGGATGCCACTTCCGGACTGGGCGGTGCCATTTTCCTTCAAGCTAAAGACTCTTTTTCCCTTACTCCTACCTATACATTTACTGCAAATAATGGGCAAACTATACTATTCCGGGGTAATACCCACAAAAATGGCCAGCCTAACAGTATCTTTTTTGGGAATATATACCCCGGGGATGATACTTTCATAACCGCTATTTTCCACGTAGAGAATGGCGGCAACATACATATGTATGACCCCATGGCCAGCCAGCAAGACAGTTTGCAAAAACCAGCCGGTGACACCTTGGCCAACCTTGATCTTGCCATAAATAAAATAGGCGCGGGTACCTGGGCACTTGGTGGGGTAAGTACATTGGAGAGCAAAACTGTTTTTGATGTACAGGCAGGCACCCTGCACCTTATGGACGCAAACAGCAAACTGAATCTTAACTCCCATGAAGACAGCGAATTTTTAACACAAGCGGGCAGTACCCTGCGGCTGACCCTGCTTAAAAATCAACACAGCCAAATTAACACCAGCCATGCAGTTATTGCCGATGGAAGCAAGCTTTCCCTTTCTGGCCTTGCCACCCTTGTACCCGGACAAGTCCATACATACAAAGGGGTTATTACTTCTGCCAAAACTCTTACAGACAGCGAGAATTTTGACCCCTTAAGCGGTGCCCTTATGCAGGCAAGCACCGTTAAAAACAACTTAACTTATGACCTTGTGGTGACCACGCAGGCCATTCCCCTTGCGTTTGGGCTGGATGTTAATGTTACCAAACCCCAGGGCTTTTTGGGATCAGGTGCGTATTTGGAAAACCACGGTCTGGCCCTTCTTGTGGATGAAATGTACATTTCCGGCAATCTGTTAGATTCTGCCCTGGTGCAGGATATAAACACCATTTCCGGCAGTGCCAGCGCGGCGGCCCACGCCTTTGGCAGTCAGATTGCGGGCATTGCGTTTGCCAATATCACCAGCCACACGGCTAAAGCGGGCCAAAACAACGGCCTTGCCAGTGGCAGTGAACCTGCTTTTTCTCTTGCGGGTAAAAGCCGTGGCTGGGTAACAGGCTCTGGCTCCTGGGCAAATCTGCAGGCAGAAGGCAATATGCCCGGTGTAAAATCCACGGTTTATGGCCTTCATGTGGGGTATGATCTACTTTTGCATGAAAACGTACAAGCCGGTTTAACCCTTGGGTACGGCAATGCCACTATTAACCCCAAAAAAGGCCTTGGCACACGCACACGCGCGGAAAGTGTTTCCGGTGGTTTGTACGCACTTGCCACATACAACAACTTTGGCCTTAACATAGCGGCCCTGTATGGCAACACTTCCAGTAAAAGCACCAGCCAGTACAGTTTGGGCTCAACCTCAGGCAAATACAACACCAACTTTTTTGCGGTTAATCTTGGCCTGGATTACACGTATTTCTCTACAAATGGCACAAGCGTTAAACCCTTTGTGGGCTTGGAATACTACACAGGCCGCCAGCAGGCCCACACAGAAACAGGCAGCGATGTGTATGCCCGTGCCTTTAAGGCCACAACTTATTCCTCTGTCCGCACACCTGTTGGTGTAGAGATTGCCCATGCGTTTGCGTTTAACAACCTTGTACTCACCCCCAGCCTCTCTTTGGCGTATGCCCACAATTTTGGGGATAAAGCCGCCACCATAAACGCCCGCTTTGCCAATGGTTCCACCTGGTGGCAAACAACAGGCATAAACCCGGGCCGTGATTCCTTTTTGCTTAACGCAGCCCTTAACGCAGCCATAGGTAAAAATATAGAAGTAGGCTTGGACTATGGGCTGGATTTACGCAAAAAATACACGGAACATAAAGCTAATTTTGTGGTTAAAATAGCGTTTTAACCCAAAAATCCCACAGGCTTTTTGAGGGTCTATGGGAAAATAAGAGCATTTTGTGTTTATACACAAAATGCTCTTATTTTTTACAAAATTCCAACTGTTTCCGCAAAAACGCCAATGCCCGCGCAAAAGCTGCGGCATCTGCAAAAGATTCTGGTCTGGCCATCTGGATATGCAGGCGGCCCCCTATCATCGCGTCTGTGTGGGGAATAAGCGCAGGGGGGAGTTTAAGGGCATCTCTGGCTTCAGATCCAAAAATAAGCACCACCCGAGGCCGCATAATTTCCATAACAGACTGGAAAAAGCTTGCCGTGTCCATACCACTTGGGAAAAGCGACAATGCGCCATCCCCCCCATTTTCCGCCAAAAAAGAGTCCGGCAGGGCATAAGGCCAAAAAACATGGGTACCCCCCGGGTGGTTCAGCTCTTTAATAAGACGGGCTATATGCTGCTTCCGCGCTTCGTCCACCAAATCCACCCCCGGCGTACCAACCAGATCATCCCCTAATCCCGCGTACGTCCAGCATACAAGAGGTTTGGCCGGCCATTTACGGCGTTCATGCAGTATTTGCCAGGCTTTGGGCCAGGCACTGACCGCAAGTTTTGCTGATCCGGATGCAGGCGTGGGAGAAACAGATTGGGGCTTGGGAACAGGTTGTGTATACGAGGCGGCTTGCCGCGCTTGTCTATGGTCAGGCTGGTTGGCATTATGGGGCTGGCCTGCCTGCGTGGTTTGTTTTCCATAGGAAACAGATGTACCGCGCAAAAGCTTTTTCCTTTCTTCATCCAGAAAAAGGCACTGCAGGCCGGCTTTTTTCCAAAGCAAAAGCGCGGGTGAGGGGAAAACTAAAGACTCAGCAGCCATGTCAAAATATCCCATGCAAGGTCGGTTTTAGGCTTCAGGGGAATATGTTCTTCTCTGCCATGTATATCGGCGATAAACACTTTGTTTGTGGCATTGCCAAAGCCGTCTGCCACACTGTTACCCACAAGCATATCCGCGCCTTTAGAAACCAGTTTTTTGCGCACTACATGGCCAAGGGCTTCTTCCGCGTGGGGGCTTTCTGCCGCAAAACCCACCACTTTTTGTTTTTCCGTTTTTTCACTGGCAAGAAGGCGCAAAATATCCGGGTTAGGATAAAAACGCAGGGTAAAGCCTTCCGGGGCAAGATGTTTTTTAAACTTACCCGGGCCGTGTGCTTCTGGACGAAAATCCGCCACAGCGGCACTAAAAATACCGTAATCCGCTCGGGGCCATATATTTTGCGTCACTTCCAACATTTGCGCGGCTGATCGGGCCGGGTGGAAAATCAGGCCTTCCAGAAGGGGCGTGGGTGTTGCCGGTTCATCAGAAAAAGGGAAATAATGGTGGCTTACAGGGCCGGAAACCGCCTCTACTTCTGCCCCGCGCAACCACGCCGCAATAGCCAGCGCACTGCCCATAAGGCCGGAAGAGGAATTGCTGAAATACCTTACATCGTCCCAGTCTTCGCGGGTAGGGCCAAGTGTCAGCATAAGGCGTTTGCCTTCCATATCCTGCGGGGTGAGTGCTTTAAGCAGGTGCAGGTATAAAACAGCCAAAGGCGCAAGGCGACCCAAACCTTCTTCCCCGCATGCCATAAGGCCATTTTCCGGTGTTATCACACTGACCCCGCGGCTGCGTAATATATCCACATTTTCCTGGGTGGCAGGGTTTGCCCACATGCGCGGGTTCATGGCAGGGGCAACAAGCAGGGGGCCATCAAAGGCCAAAGCCTGGCAGGCCAGTATTTCATCCGCTCTGCCGTGGGCCAGACGGGCCATAACATCGGCGCTTGCCGGGGCTATAAGAAAGACATGGGCATTTTGCCCGGGTTCCAAATGCTGGAATACCCCCCCTTCTGTTTGTCCAAACATGTGGCTATACACAGGCGCTGCCCCTAAAGATTCAAAGGTCAGGGGGGTGATAAAACGGCAGGCTGCTTCTGTCAGTGTGGCACTGGCGTGCATACCGGATTTTAGAATAACACGCAAAAGTTCTGCCGCTTTGTAGGCGGCAATAGAGCCGGTAATACCCAGATGCACCAGCTTGCCCTTATGGACGGAAAAAAAAGGGAAATTTTCCATACATTATTCCGATAAAGGTTTTACATTCCCTTCCCAGATTTCCAGCGAATTGCTAGCAGGCGCCGGGGCATTGGGCATGGGGGAAGCAGGGATGGTGGATGTGCCTGTGCCCAAAAGCTGCGGGCTTGCGGGGTCACTGTAGGGAACAAAACTGGGAGAGCCGGAAAGGCGGTTGAGCACCCACACTTCCATAGCTGTGGAAATAGTTTGGTCGTAAAAATACAGCACAGCGTACATATCGCCTTTTTCGTGCAATTGCAGGGTGCGTTTACCAGACATGGAGCCACGCAACGACCAGCCCTGCCTTGCCATATTGTGTATCATGGCATTAGCCAGAGAAGGGAGTTCCACGCGGCCTTCAAAAGTTTCCAGCCCCACTTTCTGCCCAGACTGGGAAGGGGTGACAAGGGAATTGGTGGGCACTGTTTTCATGGCATTAGGGATAGGAATATCCGCAAACTGGCTGTAATACACATCATTGACACTGGCAGGCGCGGGGGTGAATGGATTAGGCACCCCTATTTCTGCACAACCGCCCAGTAATACAGGGACAAAAAAAACCATAACACACAAAAGGCGAGAATAGGAAACAAGGCGGGTTTGCATAGTGTTCTCCATTATTTCTGGCAGGAATCCATCACATGGTTGAGTCCGGCACTGCGTACAACAATATGGCCATTCTGGAAAAAATGCCGTGTAAGCTGCCAGGCTTCCATGTCGATATAGTCTAGTTTACCCCTGGCAGATCCGTCAAGCATAGGTTCTATACAGGCCAGCACGTCTTCCAGGGGGAAATATTCCCCTTCATAGGCAAACGAAAGGCAGGGGGGAGAATACAACAGGGCATCTTCTGGCACAAAACCGGCGGTCAGGGCATTTTTAACAGCCACATACAGGGCTTCGGGTACAGGTTCAAGGTATCCGTATACTTTTAACGCAGGGCCGCGCATTATTCTTTGCCCTCTGCTGTATCCTGAGGGGCGGCAGTGTTTGGTCCTTCAGAACTTCCCGGACAAAGGCCTTTTTCCCGTGCTGTCACAAGCCCTTCGCAGGCACCCAGTGAGCAGGCCAGATAAAAATCTTCGCAGGCAGCAGGCATATCATTTTTTGTCTGGCGGACAATACCACGGGAAAGAAAAAGGCTGCCTGTTGGTTTTTCTGCAAGAGCGCGGGTATAATCTTCTTCTGCCAGGCGGATTTTGCCGGAAAGAAAAAACGCAAGCCCCCGCACTTCGTACCCCTGACGCTGTAAATCCAACGCAGCGGGCGAAGGGTCAATGCCTGTGAGTTTTTGTATGGTGTCAAAAAAAACAGCCATACTCTCCAGGGCGGCTTGCGGGCGTTCCTGCTGCACCATAAGCTCCGCATGGGTAAGGGCAAAAAAAGGGTTGTCCGGCGCAATTTCTCGCATGGGAACAAGCCACTGGAGGGTTTCTTCCGGCTTTTCCCAGCGGGCAGCGTACAGGGTTAAAAGTTCATTATACAGGATAAGGGTGAAGGTTTCTTCCGCCAGTTTTTCCGCATCACGGAGGGCCGCAGGGCTTTGCGGCGGGAAAAAAATAAAAGCTTCCAAAAGGCGGGTGTTACTTTGTATACTTTCTACCAGAGCGCCGCGGCGTTCTTCCTGCCAGTCGTTCTGCAAAAAAGCCCGCAGGGTTTTATCTGCCGCAGCCGGGGCATGGGTAAACGCGCGGGCAAAAGCAAGCGGTGTATGCTCGCCGTCTTCCTGCACACCAAAAGGCAAATTGGTGAACAAAGGTTTACCCCACCATTTGTCCTGGTAATACACACTTAAAAAGGATGGACTTGCGGAAAGGGCATTTTTTTGTGTGGCATTAAGCGCGGTATACGGGAAAAAACCGTGGTTTTCCCATTGGGCGCTTTCATGCTCCCGCGCTTTTTCCCAGGCAACACACAGGGCAGCCTGCATGGCAGGCTGGGGGGCAAAGCTTTCAAACTGTTTGGGATTTGCCAAAAAATCGCGGTATGGCTCAAACTTTTTCCCGGATGCGTACGCGGCAAAAGGCAATAACAGGCAAACTGCCGCCACAAGGGCCACAGCCAACACCCTGCGGATATTCCGCAGCCCAAAGCACCCGCCCGTGTGGTGGCCGGCAAGGGTAGGGTCAGCGTTTTTTGACAGCTTCATTGATTTTTGACGCAGCCACGCCCAGCACTTCGCGTAAAGTGGCACCCATGGCATCATCGACAAAAGAGGCTGTGGGCAGGCCGGAGCGTTCCTGGCGGGAAGAAAGGTTTTCCCCGTAAATACGGCCGCTTTTATTGGAAAGGCTGAAGGTAAAGCGCACAGCTGTGCTGTAGGTAGTGGGATTTTCTTCTTTTATCCATACTTCATGCACTGTGCCTGTGACAATAAAATCTGGTTGGGCTGCCTGGGCTTCTTGCAGAGAAGTGGCGTAGCTGACCTGCGGACCCATACGGCTTATTTCGTCCGCCAGAGAACGGCTTATCCATTCATTAACAGGGCTTGAGGCAACAAACGCGGTGCCATCGTTTTTGGAACCAAGGTCACTTTTTCCTCTTGCGTCTTCAAACAGCACAACTGTCAGGCGTGGGGCATTGGGCGCGGGTAATACATTACTTTCCAGAGGGGTGTACCTCAGGTTAACCGTGCTCTGTGGACCACAGCCTGCAAGGGAAAACAGAACCGCCGCCGAAAGTAAAATACACGATACACGGGAAAGGGGAAAACGCATGGTGGATACTCCTTCCAAATATATGTGGCGGAATAAGAAATTCCGGACATTTTTTTTGCTTATACCCTAATCTTTCTTTCCTTGCAATCTTCCAGCTTTGAGTAATCCCGCAATACATTGGGCAACCCGGCCACGCAATCAGGGCACTCCCAAAGCTGCTGCAACAGGTCGTGCTTGCACTTAGTATGTAAGTATGCTAATCTTATGCTCACTTTCCATCTGTCCTCATTTCTTCTTCTGATTCCTCCTCTACTAAAGGGACTGCTGCCATGTCGAATGATGTTGTTCTTAAAATGAAACAAAAACAGTATGAGTCTACTATTATTGAATTTGTTCAGAGTCAAAAGGGCCATTTTATTGCGGTGACAACCGACCAGACTTTTCTTGCCGCCCTGCGCACCATGCTGACCAAACACCTTGCGCTTACCCAGTCGGATCTTTTTACCTGGGTATCCGAACCCAGCCATACCATACGGGTAATCAACGAAGCCATAGCCAATGGCAAGTTGCCCCTTTTGTTCATTGAACGTATACATAATGGCACAGACCAAAGCCAGCTTGTGCGCCAGCTTAAAGTGGCCTACCCGCAGGTGTATGTTATTGTACTGACCATTGATGTGGAAAAACACCGCATTATGTATCTGCATGAAGTGGGAGCAGATAACTTTATAGCCAAGCCTGTTTCTTCCAACACACTTGTGGAAAAACTGGCCTTTACGATACGGCCGCAAACCAAACTTGGCCAGGTGATAGACGTAGCCAAAAGTATGATAGCCCAGGGCCAGTTTGATAAAGCCCGCCAGCTTGCTATGCAGATTTTGGAAATGAAGCCGGGCAGTGCCGCCGGTCTTATGCTTTTGGGTGATGCGGAAAAGAATTTGGGCAATGGGGAATCCGCACGGGAAGCGTATGAAAATGCCGCCAAAAATGCGGACCTGTTTCTGGAACCCTTGCGTAAACTTGCAGAATTGGCAGAAGAAACAGGGGATTATGAAAACCGCCTGAAATACCTTGAGCGTCTGGATAGGCTTTCTCCCCTCAACGCAGACAGAAAAGTGAATATAGGGGAATTGCACCTGAGTCTGGGCAATACGGAAAAAGCGGAATCCCTTTTTGAAGCCGCCATTGACCAGGTAACAAAAGACGCCCTTGTGCAGGTGGGGGCTATTTCCGGCCGTATCGCTTCCATGTACGCAGAAAAAGACCCGGAAAAAAGCGAAAAGTTCTTGCGCCGCGCGCTTGCCGCCAAGGGCAAATTTCTTTCCCACGATGATATCACCACCTTTAACCAGCTTGGCATTACCCTTCGCCAGCAGGGCCGCTGGCAGGATGCCATCACAGAATACAAAAAAGCCCTCCAGGTTGCACCGGAAGATGAAAACCTTTATTATAACATGGGCATGGCCCATGCAGAAGGCAAAGAATTTTCCGAAGCCCGCAAATGTATGGTACACGCCCTGAAATTAAACAGCCATTTCCCCTATGTTTCCCCTAGCATTGCGTATAACCTGGGTGTAGTATTCCTTCAGGCGGGAGCACGAGATCAGGCCCGCCAATGTTTGAACATTGCGCTGGAGCTTTCCCCGGATATGGAGATTGCCCGGAAAGCCCTGGCCAAACTGGGATAATCCTCCCAAGGAGCCATTTGTGAAGCCGTCCAATATACGAACAATCGCGCAGATTAATGAGCGCGTAGCCGCCGGCAAGGCGGTTGTGCTTACCGCAGCCGCCATGGGGGAACTTGTGGCCAAAGAAGGGCCGGAAAAAGCCGCAAAAGAGGTGGATGTTGTCACCACCGGCACATTTTCCCCTATGTGTTCTTCTGGTTTGTTTTTTAATATTGGCCAGCCAGAACCCCCGCTTATGCGCGCTTCTAAGATATGGCTTAACGATGTGCCGGCTTATGGCGGCATTGCCGCTGTGGACGGGTATCTGGGCGCTACAGAACCAGGAGAAAATGACCCCCTCAACAAGGTATACCCGGGCCAGTTTAAATACGGGGGCGGCCATGTTATTGAAGATCTTGTGGCAGGCAAAACCGTGCATATCCGCGCGGAAAGTTATGGGACAGACTGTTACCCGCGCCGCCAGCTGGAGAGGGATGTCACCCTTGCCACCCTGCCTTTTGCCGAACTTGTTAACCCGCGCAACTGTTACCAAAACTACAATGTGGCTGTAAACCTTGGCAAAAAAACCATTTACACCTATATGGGCCCCCTGAAACCCAATATGCGTAATGCCAATTTTGCCACAGCCGGCCCGCTTTCCCCCTTGTTCTGCGACCCGTTTTTAGAAACCATAGGTTTTGGAACACGCATTTTCCTGGGCGGTGGCACAGGCTATGTTATTGGCGCAGGCACCCAGCACGTTGTGGCCCCCAAACGCGCAGAAAACGGTATTCCCCTTACCCCTGCCGGAACGCTTATGCTGAAAGGCAACCTGAAAAACATGCAGGCACGTTATCTGCGTGGCCTTTCTCTTATTGGCTACGGCACCTCTTTAGCCGTGGGTGTGGGTATTCCCATCCCTGTTCTGAATGCCCAAATTGCCGCCCGCGCGGGCGTATCGGAAAAAGATGTTCTCATGCCCGTGCGCGATTATAGCGACGATTACCCCAATGGCAAAGGCCAGATTATCACCCATGTTTCCTACGCAGACCTGCGCTCAGGCTGTATTACTGTTAATGGGCAAAAAGTGGAAACCGCCCCCCTTACTTCTTACACTATGTCGCTGGAAATAGCAGAAGTGCTAAAAAGCTGGATAGAAGACGGCAAGTTCCTGCTTTCGGAACCTGTGGAATCCATTGAGTCACGTTAACAAATCGCGCCTGTTTTCCGCCTATTTTTTTCCTTGAAAAAAAAGAACAATTCTTCTATATTCAACAGCTGACCCAGCTGTCTTTAAATTTCCTTATATCCGTCGGGGGTAGTATGTTTTCACTCTTTTTGATCTTTATCTGCGCAGGGCTGGCTCTTGGCTTTGCCTTCCAGGCTTCGAAAAAAGTTTTCGCAGCCAGCACAGGCAATGAAGAAATGCAGCGCATCGCAGGCGCTATCCAGGAAGGGGCAGGGGCTTACCTGAACCGCCAGTACCGCACCATCGCCATTGTGGGCATTGTGGTGACTGTACTTTTACTTTTTACCCTTTCCTTTCTTGTGGCCCTTGGATTTGTTATCGGCGCTGTGCTTTCCGGTGTGGCTGGTTACATTGGTATGAACGTGTCTGTGCGCGCCAACGTGCGTACAACAGAAGCCGCCCGCAAAGGTATGGTGCCTGCCCTTAACATCGCCTTCCAGTCCGGCGCTATCACCGGTCTTCTGGTGGTGGGCCTGGGTCTTTTTGGTATTACCCTGTATTACGCCATACTCACCCTTTTTGGCGTTCCCCAGAAAGAACTTATGGAAGCCCTTGTTGCCCTTAGCTTTGGCGCTTCCCTTATTTCTATTTTTGCCCGCCTTGGTGGCGGTATCTTCACCAAGGGCGCAGACGTGGGCGCAGACCTTGTGGGGAAGGTGGAAGCCGGTATCCCGGAAGATGACCCCCGTAACCCTGCCGTTATCGCCGACAACGTGGGCGACAACGTGGGCGACTGCGCCGGTATGGCCGC
>CAZJOG010000035.1:0-15287 GCA_964547565.1 uncultured Desulfovibrionaceae bacterium | reverse complement strand
CGCATTTTCTCCGCGAATTTCATCCACAACTGTGTTGAGGATAAGCTCAATTTTATCCGGATGGGCGGCTATTTTTTCCTGGTAAATTTTGGCTCCGCGGAAGGAATCACGCCTGTGGATAAGATAAAGTTTTTTGACAATACGCGACAGATACAGGGATTCTTCCAAAGCGGAATTTCCCCCGCCCACTACAGCGACCACGCGGTCTTTGTAGAAGTTACCATCGCATACAGCGCAATACGAAACACCTTTTCCACGGAAAGAGTCTTCGCCTGGTACACCCATTGTTTTAAAATGGGAGCCTGTGGCAATAACAAGGGCATGGCAGAATAAAGGTTCTTTCCCTTCGCCAAGCACAATTTTGTGCAAGGCAGGGTTGCCTTTAAAGTCTTCCGCGCCTTGTGGAAGGCTTGGGGTATCATGCTCTTTGGCTTGGCATAGCTCAAGCGAAAGCACTTCCCCACGCAGACGTTTTACAGGGTATTCATCCAGATGGGCGGAAAAAAGATCTGCCAGTTCCCAGCCTTTTATGCCTTTGGGAAAACCCGGGTAGTTTTCTACTTCCGCCGTGCTGAGAATTTGTCCGCCGGGGGCAGCTTTTTCTACCAGCGCAACGGATAAACCTCCGCGTATAAGGTAGAGGGCGGCTGTCATGCCGGCGGGGCCTGCGCCCAGAACGACCGCGTCAAAAAATTTCATAATGCTTTCCCTATCAGGGAAACAAGCTGCGGTTTGCCCACTGCGCCTGTTACCTGATCAACCACTTCCCCGTTTTTGAAAACCATCAGGGTGGGGATGGCGCGTATACCAAAACGGGTAGCTGTTTCAGGGCTGTCGTCCACATTCAGTTTGGCAACAAGAACTTTGCCTTCGTACTCTTCGGCAAGTTCATCTATGACAGGGGCCAGGCCGCGGCAGGGGCCGCACCAGGGTGCCCAAAAATCCACCAGAACAGGGGAGGAAGCTTTCATTACTACACTTTCAAAATTGCTGTCATTCACTTGTTGAGCCATGGAAAATCTCCTTTATACACAAAACATAAGGTTGCTTTAAAAACTTTGTATGTTCTCACCTGAAGCATTGTAGGGTGGCAGGGGCATACTGTCAAGCGCCTTGCCGTGTAACACCCGGGTAGGTGTGGGGTAATGCGTTGCCTTGCAGACACAGGGGAAATTTTTTTGTGTGGTTTACAAAAAGGTTGTCCCCCATGGCAGTGCTTCTTCCCAGGGGTCGGGTATGGGGCATCCGCGCGCCAGTGCCGGCAGAGAAAGAGGGTGTTTAATCCCTGCCCGTGCCATACAAAGGCCTGCGTAGGCCACCATGGCAGCATTATCCGTGCAGAGGGGAGGGGAAGGAATAAAAAGAGGCAGATCACGTTCTTGTGCCAGACGCTCAAAACGTGCGCGGATCACACTGTTGGCTGCCACACCGCCTGCCAGCACAATAGATGTGCAGGGGCTTGCCCCGGGCAGTTGGGCAAGGGTTTTTTCCCGTTCCCCATCCAGTGCCAGACGCGCTTTAATGCAGAGTGTTTCCGCAATGGCGTATAAATACGACGCTGCGGTGTCGCAAATAAGCTGGGGCGCGTGGGCGATATTTTCCTGTATGGAACGCTGGGGGTCCAGAAAGTCCAGTTCTTTGCTGCCCTGACTTTGTTTGGATTTTACCCATGTAAGAGCGGCTGTTTTTAAGCCGCTGAAACTGAAATTCAGGGTATCACTTTTGGTAAGAGGGCGTGGGAACAGTTTAGGGTCTGGTGTGCCACGTTTTGCCAGAGCGTCCAGCAAAGCGCCGCCCGGGTAAGGTAAACCAAGCATTTTGGCAAACTTGTCGCAGGCTTCTCCCGCGGCATCGTCTATAGTTTTCCCCAGCACTTCCATATCCAAGGGGCTTTTTATGGCGTATAAATGGGTGTGCCCGCCAGAAACAAGAACCCCAAGAGCCGGGAAGGTGATGCTCTGTTCCAGCCCCGCGGCCAGAAGGTGCGCGTGTAAGTGGTTAATACCTAAAAATGGCACGGAAAGCCCCAGGGACAGAGCTTTGGCAAAGCCCACCCCCACAAGCAAACTGCCCAAAAGCCCCGGGCCGCGTGCAACGGCCACAGCGTCTACTTTAGCAAGCGGCAACCCCACCTGATCCAGCAGGGAATCCAGCAGAGGCCCCATGCAGGCTGCATGCTGACGGGAGGCAAGTTCTGGCACAACCCCCCCAAACAAGGCGTGCAAGTCTACCTGACTGGCCAGTGTAGTGCCAAGAATGGTAGCCTCCGGGCTTGTTGCGGGTTTTTCTGCAAAAGGGATAACATGGGGCCAGCCCCCTGCCTTGGGCAAAACAGGAAGTGTATCGTGCGCTTCCCCTTCTATAAGGGCAAACGCGCTTTCATCACAGGAGCTTTCTATACCAAGAATAATCATGCGTATTTTGAATAAATGGCTGTTACGGCGTCCACGTCATCGGCAGAACCGATAATAAGCGGGGTGCGCTGGTGCAGGGCTTGGGGGGTTATTTCCAGAATGCGGTCTCTGCCGTTTGTTGCTTTGCCATTGGCCTGTTCTGCCAAAAATGCCATAGGAGAAGCTTCATACAAAAGGCGCAGTTTGCCTTCTGGTTTGCGGGTATCGCCCGGGTACATAAAAATGCCGCCATACAGCAGGGTACGGTGGAAATCTGCCACAAGAGAGCCTACATAGCGTAAGGAATACGGCAGCGAACCATCGGAAGGCGCGGCAAAATGTTCCACAGCTTCCTTGGTGGCTTTGTCCCAGAAAACATGGTTGGAAGAATTGACGGAGTAGATAGAACCTTTTTGGGGTATTTGCATGTCAGGGTGGGAGAGTAAAAACTCGCCCACACTGGGGTCAAGGGTAAAGCCATTTACCCCGTGGCCTGTGCTGTACACCAGCATGGTGGAAGGGCCATACAAAAAGTACCCGGCCGCTACCTGTTCTACGCCCCTTCGTAAAAGACGCTCCGGAGGCAACGGGCCTGTGGCATCGTCCTTGCGGCGGAACAGGGAAAAAATGGTGCCAATGCTTATATTGGCGTCAATATTAGAAGAACCGTCCAGAGGGTCAAAATACAGGATATAGGAACCTGCGGACTCTTCCGGCAGGATAATGGCTTCCTCCAGCTCTTCTGAGCCAAGGGCGCATACAGCGCCAGAAGCCCGCATGCGGTACAGCATGATATTGTTGGCAAATTCGTCCAGTTTTTGTACTTTTTCCCCATGTACGTTCATTTCGCCTGTGCCACCCAAAATATCCACCAGGCCCGCTTTGCTTACCTCCCGTGAGATAAGTTTTGCGGAAAGCACAAGGTCATGCAAAAGAGAAGTAAATTGGCCACTGGCTTTGGGAGACCAGCGCATTTGTGTTGCCAAAAGATGCTCAATAACAGTAATTTCAGGCATGGGGCCTCCTCAGGCATGGGCATCACGCCATGCGTACTTTTTCCATTCCCCAACAGACTGTCTTATGGCGCGGCGTGGGTGGCAAAAATAAGGGGCAGGCCAGCCATGTTGCGCACAAGCCATACCGTGTTTTGCCCCATAGTGCCGTAAGAGCGGCTTTTCAGGGTGCTTTGCCAGTCCTGCACAGGGTTTTCTTCCCTGTAAACATCCCCTGACCATAACACTGTTTCCGGCGTGCGGATAAGCAGGTTGGCTGTGTTGCCGGCCTGCGGTAAAAGAGCGCGCACATCAAAAGAAGCGATAAGCATAGCCACAGGTTTGGTGCCATCCAGCAAAGGCCGTCCCAGAAGCAATTCTGGCCCCAGAGGGGTGTCCTGCGCCAGAGCCTTCAGGTCGCGCGGGCGTTTTTCTTCTATACGCGCAAGCAAGGGGAGGGGATCATAGGGTTTCATCAATACAGGGGGAACACTGGCAAGGGTTTTCCCTTCCATATTCACCATTGTAAGGGCGGAAAGCCAGGGAAAACGCTCCATAAACATGGCCATATCATTTTCCGTGGGGACACCGGAAAGGGAAGAAAGCGCACGTTCAAGCTGGGCAATTTGCCTGTCTATAGGCATAAGGCGTTCTACCAGTACAGAATCCGCGTCAGGCAGGGTTTCCGGTTTTTCCAGAGAAAGCGAGGCAGGCCCGTTGACATGGGTATAATAAAAATCCTTACTGGTTTTCCAGGTTTCCGTATCCTGGATGCCACAGGCGCAAAGACAAAGAGAAAGTGCAAGGCATACAGTGCCAAGGGAAAAACGGGTCACAGCGTACTCCTTGTGACAGGGCTGTACCTGCGCTTAAAAGCATGGTGGCGCAGGAAAAAAGGTTGTGTGCCAAAACAGGAAAACCAGGCATTATTGACGCACGCGCGTTTCCAGACGTACCGCCAGATTTTCCAGTAAATTCATCACCCGTGCATTACCACCCTTGGAAGAAGAAGCCGTTTTTTCCGCTTTGGTTGTGTGGGTGGGGATAGTTTTGGGCTCCAGCTCCAGATCATCCAAAGCCAGCAGATCCAGCGTGTCTGTATTGGCCCGCGGTAAATCTGCGGCATGGGCAGGGCTGAGTGTACCGGGAATATCTGCCGGTACATAGGCAAATTCGTCTTCATGGGAACGCAGACCAGCAAGGCGGCTTTCCAGAGCAGGTTTTTCTGCCGCAGAAGCATGGGCCAGCAATTCTTCAAAAATGCGTATCGCGCCTTCCACATCTCCCTGTTCTGCCAGAAGCTCCGCCATAGAACGTGTGCGGAGGGAACATTTGCTGGCATTAGGTGCCGCGGTTTCTTTTGCTTCCGTTGGTTTTACCTGTGCAGGGTGGCTGATGGGGGAGCTGTCCGTACGTGGCATAGCCCCTGCGCCTTGGGCATACACAGGTATAAATACCGGTTCAGCTGGGGCAAGAGTAACGGGCTGTTCCGGCTTTGCGCTTTCTGTATGCGCGGCGCGGGCAGGTGCTTGAGTCTGCACAGGTTGTGCCCAAGCTTGTGCCTGAGGTTGTGTAGCTTGCGGCTGGCCAGAAAGTTGTGCCAGCCCCGCAGAAAGCACGTCCATAAAAGAAAGGCTCTGGTTGCGGAACATTTGCCCCAAAAGGCCAAGCGCAAAGGAAAAATCCTGGCTGTAGCCCTTGCTTTGGGCATACTGCCCCCATGCTTCCCAAAAACCCGGGTATGTGGCAAAAATGGAAGCAAGACGTACCACTTGCGCCCCACAGGCATCAATGTGATTATGGGTATGCAAAAGATCAATAAGGAAAAGGCGGGCTTCAATAAATTCCGGGTGTGTTTCCAAACCTTTTTCTAACACAAAACGCGCTTCATCCGGCTTTTTGTGTTCTACCAGCAGTTTGGCGTATGGGAAAAATACTTTGGAACCTGGTTCCAAAGCCAGAACTTCCCTGTACCACTCCAGTTTTACTTCGCTTTCATTCATGGGCACCTTCCGTACTCAGAGTCCAGTGTGTATCTTCAGGGCGTATCTCATCAAAGACATACAGTATTTCATCTGGTCGAACATAATTGAGGCGACTGCGTATCACTTTTTCCACATAAGAAAAATCACTCTGTAAAAGACGAATTTCCTTACTTAACGCAGCGCGGCGTGTATCTAAAGAGTTTAATTCTGCCTGTAATTCTGTGCGGCGCTCTTTCATTTCCTGCCAGGCCTGGTAACTTTGTTCCCCCCAGAGCAGGCGATAGGCCAGCACAAGGTTCATAACCAGAGCTAAAAGCACTATGGCGCTGCGCCATATGTGGGGAAAAGAAAAAGAAGATGGCATGGCGTATTACTGTTGAGGGTTTTCCGGGTCAGGATGGGAGATTTCGGCTGGTTGTCCCAGTACACTATCTGTCTTTGCCCATGTATTGGCTGATGTTTTTTCTGTATCCGCCGTGAAAACATGGGGTTGGTTTTCCGGTTCATCACTTGTGGTATTAAGTTTTAGCCAGTCCTGGTAAAAACGATAAAAATAGTTGCCCCCGGAAAAGACAGTAAGCACAAGAGCCGCGTAAAGCAGCAACTGGCCCAGAGGTTCCGGGTTTAAACCCCAGAAAGGGTAATGGATAAGAAGGGGTATAAGGGCTAAAAGCTGGAGCACAGTTTTGGCTTTGCCAAACTTATCCGCCGCAATAACCACACCATTGTCTGCCGCAACAGCCCGAAGGCCCGTAACAGCAAGTTCACGCACCACAATAATAATGGTGACCCATGCAGGCACCCAGCCAAGACCCACCATCATAATAAGTACGGAACAAATAAGCAGCTTGTCTGCAAGTGGGTCAAGAAATTTGCCAAAATTTGTTACCTGGCCTTCACGTCGCGCTATATAGCCATCCAAAAAGTCACTCATGGAAGCGACAACAAAAAGTAAAAAGGCAAGCCAGCATGTAAAATTATTGGGGAATGCAAGAAGAAAGAGAATGGGGATTATTGCCCCAATACGCAACAATGTAATTTTATTGGCGAGATTCAACTTTTTCCAGGAAAATTCCAAACGGGGCATGGCCATTCCCTTCATGCGTTTTGGTTTTATAGCATAACAGGCACACGCTTTTTGTAGCACAAGAATTTAAAGTACGCAAGGTACTGCCTGCATGGAAAAAAACGATCTTTATACCATAGGCGCGTTACGCTAAAAAAAACCCCCGTTTCCGGGGGTAATATTATACTCATACTGGGACGCAAAATGCAATATTAGGCGCAGTCGTGCTTATCCCAGGGTTGACGGCTGGAACGTTCCATAGCCGCTTCCATATTTTTGATAGCGGTTTGGAGTTTTTGTATTTCAGCCAGTTTGTAGTTAATGTCTTTTAAAGCGGCATAGGCGACAGGCGCTTCGCAATTTTCCGGCACAGGGAAGTTAGCCACATACGCAACTGTGGAAGCCACAATGCAGGGGCATACTTCTGTTTCAATAACTTTACCTTTGGCAATACCGGGGCCATAGAACACAACAACGTCTTTGCCCACAAGCACCACAAGGGTGGCGCGGTCTGCAACTTCCAGCACTTCGGCCAGTTTTGCTTCCAAAAGATTGCCGGGGGTATCCAGCACACACATATCAAAAGCTTCCGTCAGAGTACCCACCACAAAACCATTGGCTGTGGCGGCATCCCAAAGGGTTTGGCCTTTTTCATTACCGGAAGCGGCAATAGCTTTTACATCGCCGTCGCATTTAACTTTAGAATAGGCAGCGCCTTTTTCCACAAGCTTTTTTATGGAAGGGGTAGAAGCAGAAAGAACTTCTGCGCTTTTGCAGTCACTAAAAATAAGAACAACTTTCTTGTCAGAAGCCATGGGGTTTTTCCTCCATTTCGTATTTTGTTGAAAAATAAGAATTAGGTTCGCACAAAAGAAAGCACGTGGGTACTTTTAAAAGGAGCGAATTTTAAAGGCAATACCCAATGCCTCAGATAAGAATAGCACAAAAGGGGAAAAAGTCCAGCATCTGGCAGGCTTAAAAATTTTTGTATGTGGAAAACAGAGTTCTAACATGCGCAAATGTAAACTTATTATTTTTTACTCAATCCCGGCGCGCAAACAGTCATGCATGTGCACAACGCCCAGAATACCCAACTGCTTGTTTACCACCATAAGGCTGGTGATGCCTTTTTTGTTCATAACCCCCAGGGCTTTTGCGGCAAGTGCTTCCGGCCCTATGGTGATGGGGTTGGCTGTCATAATGTCTTCTACATTTTTTTCCAGCAAGTTTGGGGACATATGACGGCGAAGGTCACCATCTGCAATAACCCCGACAAGGCGGTCTTGTTTTGTTACTGCTACGCAGCCAAAACCTTTTGCGCTTATTTCCACAAGCGCTGTTGCCATGGATGTGCCGCCCGGAACCTGTGGGATTTCCGCGCCTGTGTGCATAATGTCGCCCACAAGGCGCAGTTTGCGCCCAAGCTGACCACCCGGGTGAAAATGGCTGAAGTCTTCTGCGGTGAATCCCCTGAGGCGCAAAAGGGCGAGGGCCAGCGCGTCACCCAAGGCCAGCATCATGGTGGTGCTGGTGGTAGGGGCGCAGCCAAGGGGGCAGGCTTCCGGCAGGTCTGGCAGGGTGAGGCATATATTGGATTGCGCCCCCAAAAAGCTTTGCGGATTTTTGGTTATGGCTATAATGGGCATGTTGCAGCGGGTGGCAAACTGGAGGATATCGCCCAGTTCTGCGCTTTGGCCGGAGTTAGAAAGGGCAACAAGCGCGTCTTCTCTGCCCACTTGCCCAAGGTCGCCGTGGCTGGCCTCCCCCGGGTGGATAAAATACGCAGGAGTGCCTGTGGAGCTTAACGTTGCGGCAATTTTACGGGCAATATGCCCGCTTTTCCCCATACCGGTAACAGCCACGCGGCCTTTGGATTGAAAAAGTGTGTGCACAGCTTCGGAAAATGTTTCCGGCAGAGACTGGGAAAGGGTAAGAAGGGCCTGGCCTTCCTCCTTCAAAATTTTTTTTCCATACTCTACAATTGTTGTAGTATCCAGCATAGTATGCACCATCCTACTTACGATAACACCATATTTTTTGCGCCATTTTGGTACGTAGCGGAAAGTGCCGCGTATACCTGACGGATATTTTCAAACCGGTTTTGCGCGGCTTGGGGGTCAGGCATGTGGGGCAGCATTTCCAGCAGGGAGTGGCTGGTGTAGTAGGAGGATACTGCCGCGGGTTCTTTTGCGCCAAAAAGTTCGCGTATCATTTTTTGGTCGTGGGGGATGTGGAAATCTTCCCCCGTGTGTTCATAACCAAAAAGGTAATACAATTCCGGGAAGCCGCTCCATGCAATGGCAGAGGCGCACATGCAGCAGGGCTGATGGGTGGAAAGGAAAATACACTCTTCAGGAGCAGGGTGGTTTTGGAGTTCCCAAAATTCTTTAATAGCCTCAATTTCCCCATGCCAGAGGGGAGAAAAAGCCTCCCGGTTTGTGGCAGCCAAGACAAGGGAAAGGTCAGGTTTGCGTAAAATGGCAGCGCCAAACACTTTGCAGCCAATTTGCACCATTTGGGCTGTCAGGGGGACAATATTCTGCTCAATAACATCCAGACAGCGGGTAAACATTTGTGTTTGCATATATGCCCCACAACAAGCGGAGAGCTTAAGGAAAAAAGTTTTTGGGGAAGGTTTTTCCCTATTTCAACGAAATTTCCACTTTTACGCCAAAGCGGTTTTCCAATTCCAGCAAGCGATCTTTTTTCTTATTCAGCAAATAAAGGGCCAGTTCTGGTTCTACAGAAAAAATAAAGGGGGCGTTTTTATTGGCATTGTGGAGCTGGGCCTGGAGCAGACGCAGGGATTGCAAAGCCTGCCATTCCAGATTTCTGCGGACGCCTGTACCATTACAGTGGGGGCAGGGTTCGGAGGAAATGGAAATGGCGGAAGTGCCTGTACGCTGCCGCACCAGTTCCATAAGGCCAAAGGCGCTTATATGGCCCACATCGTGTCTGGCGCGGTCATTTTTCATAGCATTGCGCATGCATTTTTCCACTTCGCGGATATTGCCTTTGTCGCGCATTTCTATAAAATCTATAACAACTTGGCCGCCAATGTCTCTAAGGCGCAAATGCCGCGCAATAGCCTCTGCTGCTTCCATATTGGTACGCAGTACCATAGCCTCAAAGTTTGTTTTACCCTGTACTTTGCCGGAGTTTATATCAATAGCCATAAGGGCTTCTGTCTGGTCAAACACAATGCGGCCGCCAGAGGGCAGGGTGACTTCGCGGCTGGTGATTTCCGCAAGTTGTTTTTGCAGGTTAAAGCGTTCCCAGAGGGTTTGTCGGGGGTCCTGATGCAGTCTGACCATGCCGTTTTTCCGCGGGAAAAGGAAGGAAGCCATTTCTGTGACAGCAAGAGAAGTTTCTTCATTATCCACCCAGATTTCGTCCATTTCTTCCACAAGATAATCGCGCACGGCACGGGAAGAAAGATCGGATTCCTCATAGATAAGGCAGGGGGCTTTTTCTGTGGTCACACGCTTACGCAGGTCCTTCCAGAGGCGCTTTAAATATTGCAGGTCTTTCTGGATGGTGGTTTTGCTGGCACCTTCGCTGGCGGTGCGGATAATAACGCCCATATCTTCGCCGGGGTCTATACCGGTAAGCAGTTCTTTAAGGCGGTTGCGTTCTGCGTCATCGTCCACTTTACGGGAAACACCAATGGTTTCCTGCCCGGGTGTGAGCACAAGGAAACGGCCGGCAAGTGTTACCCATGTGGTGAGAAAAGCCCCTTTAGAGCCGGCGGGTTCTTTGACAACCTGCACAAGCACTTCCTGCCCGACTTTTAAGACTTTCTGGATAAGGGGTAATTTATAGCCTTTGGAGCTGTCGTGCGGGCTTTGCCAGTATTCCGGGTGTACTTCGTCTATCTGGAGGAAGCCGTTTTTGGCTGCGCCAAAATTGACAAAAGCCGCCTGCAGGTTGGTATCTATATTGCTGATAACACCTTTATAAATATTGCCGCGGATTTTGGCCTGATGGGCCATTTCCAGAAAATATTCCGTGATAAGGCCATTTTCTGTGAGAACAACTTCCACCTGTTCCGAGGGGGCCACACTGACATACATAACACGTTTGACATTGTCATGGGCTTTTTCTTCTTCCTCAGCGGGGATCTCTTTTTTGTTTGGCTGCAGATTTTTTTGTGTTTTGTTTTGTTTTTCCGGCTTTTGCGGCAGGCGGTTTCCGTCAACATCCGCTTTCTGGCTTTGGGGTTTTTCCGCGTGGTTGCCTATGGTATCGTCCACAGCGTGGGTTTGCTCTTCTTCTGCATGGTGCAGAACAGGGCCAAGAATGCTGTTTTCGTCTTCAAAATAAACAGGCAAGGGGGGCTGGGCAGGGTCTTCCGGAAGGGGAGGCGGGTTGATATGGTCAAAAGCATCCGAGGCAAGTAAAGCGGGAAAATCTGTTTGGTTTTCTCCGCGCACTTTCTGGGTTTCTTTAGGGCCAAAGGGAGAAGGGCCGGCCTGGGGGAAGTCCAGCGGGGTAAGGCCACTGGGCACAGTGTTGCGCTGGGCAATATTGCCACCTCGGCCACCATTGCCATTCCCATTGGTATAGCCATTGGTGTATGCAGGGGATGGCGCGTCTGTATAGCCGTCTTCGCGGCCTCTTTTACGGCGCGACCTGCGGCGTTTGTTGCGCGGGTAGCCGTTATCTTCCTGCGGGGAAAGTATGGAAAACAGGGAATCGTCGTCTGCCTGGGCAGCAAGCGGGGTATGGGAAGGAAGATATGTTTTTTCAGAATCTGGCGCGGAAAAGTCTGTAAATTCGTTTTGTTCCGTGGTTTCCTGCGCATAAGAAGAGACAGGGATTTCTGCCGGGATGTTTCCCGCAGGCACAGCAGGCAGGATAGGCGTTAACGCAAGAGCGGGAAGATTTTCTGCCGCGGGGGGCACAAGCAGGCTTTCCTGCTGGGGAGGGGTGGCTTTTTTTCTGCCTGGGCGTTTAGGAGTTGGCTTTTTTTCCAAAGTTGCGGCAGAGTCTTCCTGTGCCCCATTAATAGCAGATATGCCAGTCATACCAGATATATCTGTTTCCGCTTTTTTGTCTGCCGCTTTAGTAGATCTGGCCGCTTTGGCCACTTTAGCAGATCTGGGCGCTTTTTCCCCTGCACCGGAAGTGCCGGTTGTATATTCCGCGCCTTCTGCTTTTGCTTCGCCCGCTGGCTCTTTTTTTGTGGAGGCGCGGCTTTTGGCGGCAGGGGCAGTTTTTTTGCTGCCCGCCAGCGATATCTCCGCCTGATCGGGGTTGTCCTTGGTAAGCTGGCTGAGGCTTTGTATGGCTACCAGCACATCAGGCGGTAATTCCTGCCCGGAAGAGTGCGGAGTAGCCATTGCCGTGGTATCTGGCATAGCTGCGGCACCTGCTACAGTGGGCGTGGATTTTTTCCGCGGCGCGCGTTTTTTGGGTGTTGCCGTCATTTCATCTGGGCCATCCGAGGCATTTGGGCCATCTGCCTGTCCTGCGCCTTCCTGGCGTATGGCAGAAGTATCCCCTTCCGGGGTATTGTCGGCTTGGCTTTTGGGGTGAGATGCGCGTGTTCTTTTTGTTTTTTGTGGTGTCTGTTCGTCCGTAAGGGTTTGTTCCGTCATGTTTTCCTCAGAAAAAAGTGATCAAGGCGAGAACGCACTTCAGCGTCACTCAAGCCTTTGTAAAAATACCGAAATTTCTTTGTCTATACGTAAAATGGCGTATGCGCCGTGCAAAAAGGAGCCGGGGTTTACCACAAGGGTGCGGCCAAGTTTCTGCTGGCCAACGCTTTCATGGATATGCCCGCATATGCAGATATCCGGCTGGTATTCTTCCAGACACTCCCGGAGGGCCTCTGACCCTACATGTGTGCCTGCGCTGGTTTTATCCGCAATGGAATTGAGTGGGGGATTGTGGCTGATTAAGATGCGACGGTTGTACGCACGGCTTTTTTCGCACACATTTTCCAGCCACTCCCCAAAGCGGGCTTCAGGGAATTCACTGGGTGTGCCAAAAGGTGTAAAGGTGGAACCGCCTACCCCCATAAGCGCCACGTCCGGCGCAAGGTGGCGCACGGTATTATGCAGATTAATACCAAGTTCAGTCAGGTAATCGCCCACCTCGGGCCTGTCCATATTCCCAATTTGGGCAAGAATAACAGGGTTATAAGCAGCAATGGACTCAACAACCGCGCGGGCGGCAGCTCTGCCCCCCATTTTGGTAAGGTCCCCGGTAATAAGTACCCCTGTTGCATCGGATAAGCCAGGAATTTCATTCAGACGCTGGCAATCATCATGGATATCGCCAAGGATTACCCATGTTTGCGGCAAGTTTGTTTTAAAAATCGGAAAAATTTTCCCTGTTTCCTGGCTTGCCATACTCTCCCTGCCCATGTTACAAGCGGATATGTAACGCATTTTTTTTCTTTTGCAAAGGACTAATCTTGGGCCGGCCCGTATGCCTGCTTCGCTTTTTTCTGTGTAATGTGTTGAAAATATTATAGAAAATACTTAACAAAAAAATATGGAACACACGCATTTTCCGCATAAAGAAGCAGCCCGTGCCCACGCACGCAAAGGGCGTTTGCGCCTTGTTTCTTTAATTTCTTTCCACTCCCTGCTTTCCAAAAAGGTGCAGCAGCGTCTGCTTGCCAGTTCTTTGTGGCAACAGGCCCACACGGTTATGCTGTATGCGGCTGTGCGGGGGGAAGTGGACACCGCGTTGTTGCTTGCGGAAGCTTTCCGTCAGGGAAAGCGGGTTTTTTTGCCCCGTTGCCAGCAGGAACAGGGGTTTATGCAAGCTTGCCCTTTTGAAGAAGGGGACGTGCTTGTGCCCGGCAGGTACAACATACCAGAACCAACACGCGCTGCCGCAGATTTACAGGCAGAGCCTCTGCTGGTGCTTGTTCCCGGCCTTGCGTTTGACAGAAAAGGCTACAGGCTGGGCATGGGCGGGGGGTATTACGACCGTTTTTTAGCCGCCCACCCTCTGGCTGTACCCTGTGGGATTTGTTTCAGCCGCCACCTTTTTCCTTCCCTTCCGTCTGACCCGTGGGATATCCCCATGGCGGCCATTTGCACAGAGCGCAAATTTTTGATGTTTTCTGCAACATGAGGTTTTTTTATGGAGTATATCCCTTTTGCTTTCCCGGGGTTAGCGCATATTAATGTGGCGTTTTATACCCGCCGCTTTGGTGATATTTCCCTGGATAAAGACTTGTTTACAAGCCCTGCCCGTGAAGAAATAATCCGCAACCGCAACCGCCTTTGTCAAGACCATCATCTGGCCGGTTTTGCGGAATGTATACAGGTACACGGGACAGACATTGTTTTTGAACCAGGCATACAGCCCCCCCATTGCGCGCCCATGCGCCAGCCAAATATGGCCGATATGCCAAATATGCCAAATATGCCAGATACGCCAGAAAACAGCCCCGCGCCTGAGGCCGACGGCATGGCCCTTTGTCTGGAAAATACCGCATGCCCTGGCTTGCCCCAAAAACCCTTGGCCCTTTTAATCAAAACAGCGGATTGCCAGCCTGTTTTGCTTGCCCACAAAGGGGGCAAACACATTGCCGCCCTGCATATTGGCTGGAAAGGCAACAGAAAAGACTTTGCCGGCATTGCCATACAGGAAATATGCGCCCACTACAAACAGCGGCCTCACGAATGGATAGCTGTGCGTGGCCCAAGCCTTGGCCCTGAAGCCGCCGAATTTATCAACTTTAAAAGTGAATGGCCAGAAGCCTTCCGCAATTGGTTTACCCCCTCTACCCAGTGTATGGATTTATGGAGCCTAACCCGCGACCAGCTTATACACGCCGGGCTTTTGGCGCGGAATATTTTTTCTCTGGATCTTTGTACAGCCCAGCTTTCTTCCCTCTTTTTTTCCTACAGACTGGAAAAACAATGCGGCAGACAGGCATCTCTTATTTGGGCTTCGGCTTAACACCTCTTTTTTTTCTCCATCCCCATACAGGAATTTTTGTGGAAAAACCTCCCTTTTCAGGGCAAAAGCCCTATGTCTCCGGCAAAAAAGCATCCGCACAACCCGCCAGCCCCCGCAGCCCTTACCCGGCGGAAACCCAAACGTCCCCCAAATCCCCCAGGCAGGCTTACACCCCAAGGCCTGTGCGGCCTTTTGACCGCCAGTCTCCCCCTCTTTCTTCCCGCCTTTTTTTGCCCACCACCCGCGCAGAAATGCAGGCACGCGGCTGGGACGAGCTGGATGTTCTGCTTATCTCAGGCGATGCGTATATAGACCACCCCTCCTTTGGCGTGCCCCTTCTGGGCCGTTATCTGGAAGCGCACGGTTTCCGCGTGGGTATTATAAGCCAGCCCTTTTGGGAAAAAGACGGCAAACTTTCTGTGGAAGATATTTCCCGTATGGGCAGACCACGCCTTTTTGTGGGTGTAAGCGCCGGTGCTGTTGATTCCATGCTGGCCCATTACACGGCCTTCCGTAAAAAACGCCACGACGATGCCTATACCCCGGGTGGTCGCTGTGGGGCGCGGCCCAACCGCGCTGTCACTGTTTACGCCAACCTCGCCAGACAGGCTTTTCCTTCTATCCCGCTTATTGCCGGTGGTATTGAAGCTTCCCTGCGCCGCCTTTCCCATTACGATTTCTGGACGGACAGCCTCAAAAAATCCCTGCTCCCAGACGCCAAACTGGACTTGATTGTGTATGGTATGGGCGAAAGCGCCATCCTCACCATAAGCCAGCGCCTTGCCGATTTACGCAAAACATGCCCAGACCCCATTTTACCCCGTCCCCTTGTTTTACAAAGCCTTTCCGGTATCCCCGGTACCGCGCGGCTTATCAAAGAAACAGACATCCCGCCCGATACCCCTGTCTCCGCTATTCTTCCCTC
>CAZJOG010000034.1:0-15538 GCA_964547565.1 uncultured Desulfovibrionaceae bacterium | reverse complement strand
ATATCTTCCGTTTTTGGTATAATAAGCGCTACAGTTTTTTTGCTCACATTAAAAAGTTCAAACATATCATAAAGTTTACTTGTACCATCTGCATCAAATACCACACCTTTTATGGCACCCAAACGGTGAAACTCCAGGGTCATTTCAAGGTTGCGCTTAAGGGCAAGAATTTTGTCATTTACCGTGCTTTCCCATGTTTTGGGGGCAGTTGTCCCAAATGCGCGTTTATCCTGTAAATCTTCTGCATATAAATGGTCAAATTGCGGCAAGTGGCAGGCAGGCACTATTTTTGCCTGCCGGGAACTTGTTTTTCCAGTTACATTTTTTGCAGGCTCCCCACGTTTTGTATCCGCTGCCAGCACTATATGGCCTTTTACAATATCAAGGCTTACCATTGTGGTGTTAACGCCCTTGCTTTCAAAAAGCGGTGCAAAGCGTAGGGGAGTAGCAGGCAGTTTGTTGATAGCATCTGTCATTTCCACCACAGAAAAAATATTGGGGTGTGTTAAATTCATTGCTTACTCCTCCACCACTACGCCAAGCGCATTAAGCGTGGCAATAGCCATTTTTTTATCATCGTTTGTTACACTGCTATCCCAAACCAGAGAAGAAGCCGCCACTACACAGCCGCGTACAAGGGTAAGCCCTTTTTGTGTAAAGCTGCTTATGGACAAATTTTCCATAAGCACACCAATGGCGGTACCCAAAGTTTCTCCTTCTTTGGTAAGTGGAACAACCCTATCATCCGTATTTTTCATAACAACAGTACCAAAATGGATATCTGCGCCTGTGCTTGCGTATTCCAAAGTTTGCCTGCTAAAGCGCGGTGCTGCTTCCCATGCAATAAGTTCAGAAAGCGCAGGGCCTTCGGTGAAACTTTCAAAAGGCTTTGTCATATCTCTCTCCTTATTATAACACTCTGTTTTTATTTCATGTAGAACAGTAAACTGCTACGCTCTGGCTTCCTGAGCACGACGCTCAGCATCTGCCAGCAGGGTACTTTTTGATAGGGAAATTTCCCCTTTTGTTACCAATACTTGCTGGCTTGCTGCTTGTATGCCTGCCAGAAGTTTTTCTCGTGTTTGTGCTTCAGTATCTGGTATGGGCAGGTTTAGCGCTTCATCTTGACCATGCTGTGCGTAAAGCATGGGAGCTATGGCAGCCATTTGCCCAATAGTAATATTCGCTTTCTTGCACACCTCCACATACGCTTCCACTTTTGTGGACGCTTCTTGCCCTAAAACCGCACTTACAATTTGCAAAACGCCAGAAAATGCTTCTGCTATTGTTTTTTGCTTTTCTGCATTTGCTTCTTCAATTCCTTTGGCTTTGCCTTCTGCCAAAAGTGCTTCTACAAGCTCTGGGGCTTGCGCTACTAAAACATTCTTGTCCATTTTTTCCTCCATGGAGATTTGCGCCACAGCCTCTTCCAAGTCGCGGACAATGGCGGTTACAAGTCCTGCGCTTTGTGCTTCCTCTGCCAACAGAATCTGGGCTTCACCCCATGTTTCAGGAGCAGCAGTAAGACGCATATTTTTTGCAACATCCGCCTTAAAGATTGTGTGGATAGTGTCGATACGTTTTTGGAAGTATGCCCGTTCATCTGCTGTGAGGCTGGAGTCTTTATTACCAGCCGCTTTCCATTTTCCTGCTGTAATGTACTCATATTGAATGCCCATTTTTTTGTTCCATTCTGTCCAGTCCTCCACGACAGAAAGCACACCAATGCTACCAACATGCGCAGTAAGCGGCGCAAACACAGTACCGGTAGCAGCAGCAAGCCAATACGCAGCAGAGGCACAAAGGCCATCTGCATACGCTGCACAGCGTTTTTTAGAGGCGGCTTCTGCTATAAAATCTGCTAATTCCTTTGTTCCTTCTACCAAGCCTCCGGGGGAATTAATATTCAATAAAATGGCCTTTACCCGCGCATCTTGCAGAGCTTCAACCAGAGCAAGCTTTATGGCGTCCTGCCCCTGCCGCAAAATTTCTCCAGACCAAAAAGAATACATACTATTACGCGCAATAGTGCCTCTAATACCAATAATGGCCACTCCCTTTTCTACTAAGTAGAGAGGCTTAGCATCTGGGCTTTGTTTACTCAGGCTTTCCGCGCTTGCTTTTCCGCGCGCAAGAAATTCTGCATTTTCAGCAGCAAAAACTGCCTCTACATAATCAGGGGCTAGGGCCCATAAATTGCTATTACGCATTTTCATCCTCTCTCTGCTGAAGACGCACTTTTGGGGTGTCTGCAAGAATGTTAGGGGGAAGTAGACCCATTTGCTTTCTTTCTTCTGCCATTTGCTCCAGACCTTCGTCTAAGTCGCCGCCGCGTTCTGCCCAAGCATCGGCATACGTCATGAGATTATTTTTTAAGGCAAGCACTGTGGCTTCTATTTCTTTCACTGGGTCAACAAAGCCCTTGGCTGGGCCAATCCAATCAGCATTGCACCAAAAGCGCCGCGCCTCATAAAAGCCTTTCGCTTTTTTAGGTAGAGTAAACATACCGCGCAAAAAGGCTTCTTCCAGCACCATTTCCCAAACATGTTGGCAATAGTGGCCAGCAAAAAAATTACGGTACCAAGAATACAACTTCCATGCTTCATTTAGCGCTGCACGGGCTGAGGAATAGTTTGTTTTTGAAAAGTCTTTCGTCAGACTTTCATAAGGGATACCCACAGTTGACGCCATTGCCCGTGTTACAATTTCTGTAAACGCAGAAAAATTATTGGATGGGCGGCTACTTTCCAGCACATGTGGCTTTTCCCCTGCTTCGCCGTATAAGATTTGCCCTTCTTCTATGCGCTGATAATATTTTTTTTCTTCGCTGTACGCAGTTGTCTCTTCTTCCACAAAGCTTGGTAGTTCCATGCCCTTTTCCTGTTCAATAAAAACAGGAAAAGAAGCGGCAATAAGCTGAGCATAGAGTTCATAATTTATGGTGTCTGATAAATTGTGAAAAAGTGATATTCCTGGGGCAAATACAGAAATACCGCGTATCTGTTCATCTTGCTCATACTTGAAAAGGTGAAAAATCCCTTTTCTGTGCCCTGTAAATGCTTTTACACATGTAAAGTCGTTAGAAGTAAGGGCATTTAAAAATGCTGAACCGCCCAGATTTACAGAAGGTGTAGCTATGTAATAGCTTTCTGGCCTGCCAAAGGGTGTAAAAGCAATGCCGTCTTTTATGCTAGTGTCTGCCATTTTATCTAACGGAGTAAGAAGGCGTGAAGGAGAAAGCGTTTGCAGGCAAAAAGAAAAAGTCTTGCCATACTTTTCTCTGTCAGCTTCAGAAAACATAACTGGCAAATGCAGTAGCTCGCCTTGGGCAAGTAAGGTGCGCAGCCCAAGGTTTTGCAGGTCAAAAAAATGCAGCATCCCACGTGCATCAGCTTCCAGCATCCACTGTGCAAAAAGCCACTCCATTTGCTCGCCTATGGCGGCTGCTTCTTCTTTTTCAATCCCTAATATTTTTGCGGGAATAGTAGAATGGGGTTTTAGGCCAGTGCCAACGGAATTAAAGCTTATGGCATCAATGGCAGAGTGAGCGGCCCAATCATTTGCAGCCAGATCCGCCGTGCGTCTCTGCATGAGTTGGCGTTCCCCTGCTTCCTGCGCTGGGGAATACACTTGCGGGCCATGCCAGTCTGCTAAAGAACCACGTCTGGCTCCTGCGTCCCTGCTGGCTTTTGCTGGCATTCGGGCAATAATGACAGGACTTTGCGTCATCAGCGTACCCTCCTGGCTTTAACTGCAACAAGGCTGCCTTTGCCACGCTCAAGCCTGGAAAGTTCAGCCTTAAAATAATCAAGTTGGGTGCGTATTTCCGCTAAATCATAACGGGTTAGCGTACGTCCATTTATAGAGTAAGACTTACCTGTAGACGCCTGCTTAAAAGCTTCTTTCCACAAAGCAATTTGCTCTTCAAGTTCTGCTTGTGTCCATATACCCATGACATGCAATTAGCATAGGTAAAATTGCATGTCTTGTTTTTTGCGGAATATACGGAATATACGCACAAAACTTTTTAATTTTCTTTTTTCCCCTTGAGTGCGTAAGATTGCAGCTCGCTCTTCAGCCAAAATCTGTTACGGTTACTTGCCCCATAACTCTTGATAAAGCCAAGTTTGGTAATTTTATACAGTTGTGTTTTTTTACAGCCTAAAACTGTACAGGCCTGCTGCCAGTTTAGCCTGTCTGCAAGGTCAAGTAAGCTCATTATCGTCTCCTTTGAGCAGCCAGTTTTGATTCACCACGCGGCACATTGTGTGGCGGAGGTAATCCTTTTTCTTCATTTTTGGTTTTGCTATGCCTCACATTCAAAATATACGCTAAAGCCAAACCCATGACCTCGCAGTCCCAATAGTGGTTGGCGCGGTTTGCAGGGTTTTCCCACGCCTGTTTTTCATCATCCCACACTTCTGCACACATTTCGCGGGCGTACTGCTCCAGAATATTGCTTGTATTGCTGTGCAGGTGAAATGCACCTGGGTCATCAGGCGCTATAGAAAGCTTGTGGGAAAGGTCAGACTTGAAAAACGTGGTGTCGCAACGCCACAGGTTAAGGCCACCTGGGATTTTTATTTTGTTACCCTTGGCATCCGGGAAGTATTCTTGCGGCGCGGGTGTATACGGCTGGCTGAGGGAACGCACCCCCTGCCACGGAAAAACCCTGCCTCTGTGCCGAATAGCCCAGGCATATACTTCTTTTGTGCGGCCACCCATAGCGTCTATCATACAGGCGCGTACCTTGTACTCGCGTCCATCCGCATCAGCATAAACGCTGTTCCATAACACTTCATTGAGTGCGCCAAAAGAAGGGGCTACCCCTGCCTGTATAAGCCAGCTTTCTTCATTAGTGCCATAACCAAAAGCGCGTATGGTATAACGGAAGTGGCTTTGCTGGGTATCCACCCCAGCCAGAAGACAGGCAATACGGGGTTTTCCGTTTATAGCGCCCGGCACAGCTCCTCGCGGCCTGTCATCACACAGGGTAAGAATGGCGTCTTCAGAACGGGTGGCGTGTTCCTCTTTCCACGGTTCTGCCTTATACTGGTTTTGCAGGTTTTTTAAATCATCCAGCTTGCCAGTTTCTTTGTACTTCAAGGCTGCAGCCGCCACTTCTGAAAGGGAGACAAAAAAGCTGAGCCAGGCAGGGATATGGAAGCCCACTTTTGTGGGGTGATATGCGGCTATATGCCCCATAAGCTCCAAGCCGCTTGTGTGTTCCCGCCATTCCCCTTTGCGTACTGCACGGTCACGGTCTCCATCGTCCCATACTGCGCCGCAATGTTCACACGGATATGTGGCAAGGCGGCGGCTAAGAACGGTTTCTGCCGTGGGCTCTTTTTCTGTGTCTTTATCTGGCCAGTCTATGCGGTCAAACTGCATAAACTGCGCAAAGCCACAGTGGGGGCAACGCACAAAATAATCAAACCGTGCACCTGCTTCTTGGGTAAATGCCATCCATATCGGGCCATTTTCTGTTGTAGGCGTGGAAATTTTGAGTATATGCTTTTTATTGCGCCATGTTGTGGTGCGTTTTTCTGCAAGACTTTCGGATGTCGCCTCATTTTTTGGGTTCTTGTATTTGTCCAGCTCGTCCAAAATGAGGGTGCGTATGGGCTTATTGCCAAGGCGCGCAACAGAGCCAGACCATGAAAGGTAAATGGGCATGTGGGCAAGGTTTATGCGCAGGGAAGATGTATCGTCCACTGAGCTGGACATGTATTCCTTAAGGCGTGGAGAATTGGCTATCATGGGGATTATACGGTCTCTGGCATTTTCCCGCGCGGTTATTTCGTCTGGGAAAACGTACATAACAGGCCCAGGGCAACGGTCTATACACCAGCCAACAAGATTATGCCCAGCCTCAGAACCACCTGTTTGTGGGCTTTTACACACAATAACTGTTTCTATGCCGGGTGTACCCGCTGCGTCCATAATGCCCACAAGATAGGGAGTGAACAGGTTTTTCCATTTCCCCGGAATACTGCTCATCTCCACTATCCTGTGCCTTTCTGCCCATTCACTTACAGCTATACTCTTGCGCCTGCGCAAAACTTTTTTCTCTCCAGAGGAAAACGTAAAACGTATGCTCCCAGAATGCGTGGCTACGTCTTTTGCTACGTCTGGCGGCATCCATGCAGGAATAGCGCTGTGCAGGGTTTTACGCAGCGCTGTTTCTTGTTCTGGTAATGGACAGAGGGTGAGTTGGCTCATCCATTTTCCTCTTCGTCTATGTTTTCTTGCGTATTTTTTTGGAAGGTTACTTCAAACTCTATAGCGCGGCTATACTCGTTCAGGGCTTCATCCAGAATATTTTCCAAAAGCTCTACAAGCGATGCACCTTTTTTTGGGTTACCGTCTACAGTGGCCACAAAGTCAAGGGTATGCGCTTCAAACGCGGTTTTTATCCCTGCTGATAACGTGACAGCACGGGCAGCCAGTTCCAGATGCACTTGCTCTTTGGGGATATAACGCCCTTTTTTTACGGCAAGATCAAATTCTTCTTTGTCCGCCACGGCTTTGATGCGGCGTATTTCCTCTTCTTCTTTGCGACGTTGTCTTTCTCTGGCTTTTTCTGCCACGCTGTCAGTTGTGCCTGCCATTGGCAAACTGGCCAGATAACGGTCAACATCCCGCTGCTTAAACGTGCCATCTGGCTGTTTTTTAAGGCGCCCCTTACTGATGTCTTCATACAGCTTTGTTTTGCCTAATTTTCTGCCTTCTTCCTTGGCGTATTCCAATACTGCACGCCAATCCTTCACATTTTTTGTAGCATCCATTGCGCTCTCCAGCATTTTGGAGGCGCGTTCCAGTGCGGCAAGGTTTGCTTGGGAAGCATCTTCCAGAGCCGCGCGTTTTGCGCTCTCTTTGGCACTTAAAAGCACTTGCACATCTGTGCTTGCGCTTTTTGCCAGTAAGTCTTCCACATTTTTGTCTGCCATTTTTTCTCCAGCAAACCCGCGCCAAAGAACGCGGGCTATTCCAAACCATGGTTTTGAGGCATGGTTCCCCCCGTTGAATTTTTTTAACGGAAGGAATAGGCTACAAACGGTGCTTGGTTGGCCTGTTCCTTCCAAGATCTGGGGTAGCAGACCTGCAATGTCTGTTGCCCCGCTTGCTTTTAAAGCAAACTATATTGGGGAATGGTGTTTTTTTGCCATTCCTTTACTTCCTGCCCCAGCTTTTCGCGTATAAATGCTGCAAGTATATGCCTGTGGCATTCTTCCGGGTTTACTTCAAAACAGCAGAGTATAGGGTTAGCTGTTGTTTTTTGCACTTCATCTAAATAGCATTGAAGTTTTTCTGCTGTAGGGAAGCGGCTTGCTAAGTCCTGCCAGTAGGCAGTTTTCCAATCAAAAGCTTTTGGGTTAGACGGTGCAAACTTACTGGCTTTTGCACCTTTCCAATTCCTATGCCACTTAGCTATGCACACCTTGCGATGCGCGGGCGCCTGACTGCTAAAGTACGATGTTTCTATCATACGCACTCCTCAAATGGGTTATCACACTGCTTTTCTTCTGCGGCCTGGTACTCTGCCAAAAAGTGTTCAAAGTAATGCTCTTCCAGTGGACGGCGGGGCTTATACGCCAATAGGTATTCCACTAAGGCAGAAGGTGTCTCAAAGCCAAACTGTTCCGCCACAAGGTCAAGCGGATTTACATGCTCATTGTACGTCAACAGATTGGGCATGATGGTATTTATTGTTTTCACGATATCCGCGCCATGCTCAAAAAGCTGTGGGGTTATGCGCATTCTGCCATACCAAATAGCATCGTACAGTTGGTACTGTTCGCGCACTAATTCACGGGCAAACTGGCGGCATTCCTTTTCCATTTGCTTTTGGCGCTTTTGCTCTTTTGTTAACATGGTAGCTCCTTGACATTTTATGTCTATGGAGCCAAACTGCTTTTGCATGATGGTTGCTTTGGCTCCATCTTTTTTCTGAGGGTAGCAAGTGGCATTGCTGCCCTTTTTTAGTTTACAATCCCAGGCAGAACAAACTGGTTTTTCTTGTTCACTTGTGCTGGCATGGGTAAACCGGGCATAAGAAACTGGTTGCCCAGCCCTTTGTGCCAAACTACTGCCGGCTTTGTTTTGTTTTCCTGCCATGTTATGCGCAGGGCTGTTGCAAAATAAAGCTTTACACTGCCGCCAAACATTTTTGCGCCATAACGGGCAAGTCTCCATGCTTCTTTCATGATGTGGGAATGGGAAAGAGGGGTGTTTTTCATGGTATGCACCTTTTTTGTATAAGTTACTGACATAAGTAAACAATACCATATTTTCCACCTTTGACAAGTAAAAATACTGCTATTTCGCATTGTTATTGAATTTTTTTTGCCATTTCGCATAGCCTTCTGCCATGCTCCATAGGCCAAGCTCCCCATAATAGTTGAGGCGAAAGCCATCTGGGTCTTCCAATCGTTTATGGAGTTTGTACACCCCACGGTATTTCATGCTGACGGGGTTTTTCGAGAATGCGGTTGTGACGGCAAAGCGGTAATTGTCCTTAAAAATTTTGTCTATAAGAGCTTTTACTTCGTGCGATTGGCATAGCATAAGCACAAGTTTTGCAAGGCGTGGTTCTGCACTGGGTACTGCAAGGTCAGAGCGCTGATAAATTTGCAAACCTGCCTCTTCCAATGCCCATGCGTGCTTGGTATAGTTAAAGTCCAGTTTGCCTATAATCCACTTATCCAGACACAGCGCAAGCGAAAGGGCAACATCAGCAAGGTAATAATCTACCCGTGCAGACATAAAGAGCTCGTTCATCCGTACGCTTTGCTTTTTATCCATCTGGATAAGGCCGGGAGTTTCTTTGCCTGTAAGCGTATAGTCACCGGGAAGAATAGCGCCGGGGGAAGCAGAGTTCAGATAGCTGCGGGTAACAATACGCTTGCTGCTATGCCCAGCGTATGCGTATGTTATGCTTTTGCGCCCTTTATGCACAACAGCCACTGGTTCGCCCAGGATTTTTTCAATTTCAGGCAGTGGCCGCTCCATAATTATCATCCACTCTTGAAAACTGGTAATTTTTTCGTACACCGCTGTGTCTTTGAAGCTGATTTCTGTGTATTCTGGTGCGTTCCAAGAAGCAGAAGCCGCAAGCATTCGCTCTTGATTTATATAATCGCGTGAACCAAATGTGGGCGGCGCAATAAAAACAGCATGGTCTTTTGGGTAGGCATCCAAAAAAACAAGAGCGTCTTGTGGGGTGTATGCAAACCCTTCCCCTTGTGTGAGATGCACCTTGTAGGCAGCAAGGTTTTGTATGGTTTTTTGCATCAGCATTTCCCAGTTTTCTTTGTAGCTGGTAAGCATTCTGCGATGCCATACTGACTGGTTTTTCCATACCTGCCGTAAATCTAGCATAATAGAAACAGAAGCAGCAAGGCGCTCTGGACTTGAACAGTCCAAAAAGCCACGCAGATGTTCTGGGCAATCGTCCCGAACGGTGACTTCAAGGCTATCACCAGCTAAATATCCCCCAAGTGCGGATGAATACAGCGTAATATCGCAGCCAGTGATTAAGCCCGTGTATCCGCCGGAACGCAACGCAGAACCCACCGTGAAATTGCCAGCGCATGGCAACAAAACAGGTACGGAAAGTTCCGTTGCATACGCGGCAATTACCTTGCGCAACGGGGCAGCTATAGAACCTAAAAAGCTCATTTTGCTTGCTCCTTTTGCTCTTTTGCTATGTATTCCTGCGCTATTTCTATAAGACGAATAAGCGCAAGCGATGAATCGCGGATTTTTTCTGTATGCTTGACGTCTTGTACCATTTTTACGAACTGCTCATACTGCTCCCCTTGGCAAAGGTACACAGCAGAAGACTTTTTGGCGGTATCCCCCAAAATATCCAAAAGTTCAGAAAGCTGTTCCTTCTCACCATCTGTAAACATAAAAGACACAAGGTGTGCTGGGACTTGTGGCGTAGAGAAATTAACAAGTTCTACGTCACCAAGTTCTTTAACCGCTTCACTATCCAAACCAGAATAAAGTTTATCCGTAATGGACTCAATTTGCGCCCACAGATTAGCAAGAATACTCTGGTCATCTTCCCCCACTAGGGCATTATGGGAAAGTTGGATGGCAATACGCTTTGATTTTTCCAGTTCTTCCGTAATAACCAACACCACTATTGCAGGAATATTGGCCTCAATACTTGCTTTTACACGGTGATTGCCGGATAAAACTTCAAGGCTGCCGTCCGTATTTTGATAACAAAGGGGTACAGAAGAAAGCCGTTTATCCGCAGCAATATTATCCCGTAATTGCCGGAACGTTTCGCGCTTAAAATAGCGCGCATTTTCCTTCAAAAGATTGAGCGAAGAAGGCGCAACCGCCATAAGTTGCATACCTTCACCAAAAATGCTTTTGCTCAGTTCTGCAAGGGTGGCATTGTGTGTTTGAAAGGTATTTTCCATATTTTTTCTTATCCTTGCTGGTACTGTTGCTGGGAAAGGTTCTGTATATCTTCTGGGTATGGATTGAAGTGGTTAAAGTCATTCAGCATATACCCTTCATGTAACTCATCTTCAAGCAGAGCAATAGCCATGTGTAAACGCTGCTGAAGTACACCCAGAATCGTTTCTATTTGCTCTGTTTTTTTTGTTTTGCAGGTACCTTTTAAGTGTGAAAGAAGAGATTCAGACTTTTCCAATACCTCTAGCGCCTCTTCAATAGTTGGTGCGTAGACTTCTATTTCATCGCACATGGTGTTCCTCCTGTAATCACGTTTAAATATTTGAAGGGAAATGGGTATACCTTTTTATGGATATTTTCTTGACAATATCCCAAGGTGCGATATTCTTTTCTCAAGGAGAGCGCATGGAAAGCAAATGGAGTGTAGAAGCCAGTAGCCGTGTTATCAAACAAGTACGCGCCTTGCCTTCTGCTATGCAGAAACTGTTTGACCTGCTTACCAGCGAACTTGAGTGCGAAGGCCCCATACAGCCTGAGTGGCACCATTTTGGGAAACTGCAAGGGAAAGACCATATATATCACTGCCATTTGAATAAAGGAAAACCCCGCTATGTTGTGGTGTGGGAAGTGAAAGATGCCTGCGTATTCCTTATAGATATTCGCTACGTTGGCACCCATGAAAATGTAGATTACAAGCGTTTTTAGAAAAGGAACAGCTATGCTTGCAGAAATAGAACTTAAAACAAACCAGGATGAACAGGCAGAAATAAGCCTGCGTGTTCCCGCAAAAAAAGTTTTGCAGGTTGCTGAAGCAATACAAAGCGTTTTGGAACTTGCTGGCCATAAGGTAAAACGTGTGAATAACGAAGGGGAAGAACTTTTTAGCATAGAAGAAGCATTCCCTGAGTTTTGTCCAGCAAACCGCTTGCAGGGCTTACGCATGAAAGAAGAAATAACCCAGGCCGAACTTGCCCAAAGGCTTGGTATAAGCCAAGGCCGTGTTTCTGATATGGAAAGTGGCAAGCGCCCTATTTCTCTGGCCATGGCAAAAAAAATAGGTGAGGAATTTGGCATAGCGTATAAGGTGTTTTTATAGGTGGGTATCATAGCTTCATCTCAAAAAGGTTTTTATAGTTAATAACCTTTGCAGGGTGCATACTCAGCCATTCCCACAGCGCATTTGCTTTATCTTTATAAACCCGGAAAGTTTCCCACCTTTCTGGGCTTTTTTTCCGCTGTTCCCAGTCATATTCCCAGCTGAACCCGCCATTTTCTTTCACAAAACGTATGGGTAGGCCATACCATAAAAGCCATGCGCGCAGAACTTCCTCGTGTATTTGGTCAATGCTGAGGTGCGCAGGCAAAGCTGCCCGTAAGCGCGCCATTTCTTGTTCAGAAAACGCATGGACAAGCGCTTCATTCCCTCTGGCCTGCTTATGGGGGCAAGTTCCTTCAAGGGTAAGGGTTTTTTCCGGCACCCCGTTCCCCACACTCACCAAACCAGACGCTGAAAAGTCCACTTGCCCAGTAGAAGCTAAAGCGGCCAACTTACAGGAAGGTGGCAGAGCAGCCTGTATCCATTCGCGTATATCCACACCCAATTTATAGGCATCGCCTGGGTCTTTCCCTTCAGGCACTGGCCAGCGTTTTGCCTGTGGATAGGTATTTTCCCACCAAGGCCAACCGCACGCGCCGGGTTCATCGTAATCAAGGGCAACGCATATACGCGCGCACGCCTGCAGTCTTTCATGGGCATAGGCATCTGGCTTACCGCGGTTTGTGCGTACTGCCAGCGCCCCCACAAGGCCGCCGCTTATGTAATGAATGAGGATAGCGTCCAGCTCTGCCTCTACTACAAAGTAGGTGGCCAGCTGGGTAGGGCCTTGAGGCGCAAGCAGCATGGGGCTTGTGCAAGAGCCTTCCAGTTCCATATATTTGGGCTGGGTTTTGCCATTTTGCAGTACGGCTAAGTCTTCAGCGTGGCGCCGTATGCGCAGGTTGAGTATGCGACCAGCCTGTTCACCATGGCCAAACGTGGGAATAAGGATACCGCGTGGGATGAAGATTTTTTCCTTCATTTTTCCGTCTTGTCCTTCCTTGGGTGCAAGGCCAAGGGCAGAGCGGTACCGCCAACGGCCTTGGTACTTGGGGTATTTCCCATTTTCCGCAGGTAGATAGCCAAGGCGGTACTGCGTAATCGCCTCGCTACATATTCCTCGTGCGGCAAGCCACGAGCAGGCTTTTGCTTCCTGCAAAATGTGCGCTTCTGCTTCATCAAGCAACTGTGCCGCGTATACGCTCCAAGCATCACTGCGCACCGCCTGCTCGCGTGGTGTGAAGGACTGTACATTCTTGCGTGGCTCTGTAGGGGCAGGGCGGCGTTTGTGCCGTGTTTGCCCCTGTATGCCAAGTTCTGCAAGGGCAGCCTTAAAATCCAAACCCTCTATCTGCATAAGGTAGGCTATTGTGTCGCCGCTATGCCCGCATTGGCGGCAAGCCCAAATGCCCGATATGCCGTGTTGGGAACATACTTCTCCCAGTTTTTCTGCCCGTTCTGGCCATACCATAAAGCGGTCAGATTTTCCTGGTTCTCCGCCACACAAAGGGCATGGGCCATTCCAGCCATTGCCCTGCTGTTTAACCGCTTGCCCAAAGCGTTGTTTATAGAAGTCCAGTAAAGCCATGTGTCCAGTCCTGTCCTTAAGTTTTCTTCTTTATCTCTTTATAAATATTATATATTTTTATAATATGGACACATGGACAGATAATAGGCATAGAGTATGCGCATGTATGCGCAAGCGCCCATGATGTGTGGAAACGTGCCTTTTACCTGTCCATGTGTCCATATTGCGCTTTTAGACTGTATCTATTGACTTTTTCCTACTGAAAACCCGTACAAATGCGGACAGATTATTACCCGCGGGCATCATCCAGAGCCTTTTCCCCATCTGCATTCAGGCGTATGCCCAAGCGATAAGTGCCGTTACTTCGCTTGGAAGGAATGTCTTTTTTATTCAACATTTCCGCAAACTTCTTGGCAGAAATGCTGTAGCGTTTATCGCGGTTTGTGGCGTACCAAAGGCAAAAGGCCTCGTGCAGGTCTGTAGCAGAAATGCGAGTTATGTAGTTGTCCGGGTTTTCCTGATGCGCTTCTATTTCGCACCATTCCGTCATAAAAAGACCCACGTCGTCCCAACTGGCACGCTGTTCGCTTGTCCACTGCTTCACTTTATCCGGAATTTTCAGGCCATCCCGCAGGTATTCCATACTGCCCTGCACCATGCGAACAAGCACACCTTTAGCTTCTGCCTGCACCTTTTCATCCAGGTTCTTGTCCGCAGGCCGCTCATACGCTTCTTTGGGTTCGTCAACAAAAGAGAGCGGCCATTTTAGAAGCACATCCCTATCCCAAAAGGCGGCGTCATCCGCTTTTGCTTTGGGTAGCTCATTGGTGGTCATAATAGGCAAGTGCGTTTGTATCCACGTTGTCGGGTGCTTGTCCTGCAAGCCCCGCGCTGTGATATAGCCGCCGCCAGTTAACTTTTTGAGTTTGGCCAAGGCAAAGCGCTGGCCTTCCTCCGCTTCGTTAATCCATGCTATGCACATGCCTCGCAAGGCCAATACGTCTGGCGAAGGGGCAGAACTGTTGCGAGTTTGCTGCATTTGCAGGAACATTTCAACAGGCACATCTCCAGATAACTCTTGCCCTAGGACATGCGTTACCAGCTTGATGAGTGTATCCTTTCCATTGCGTCCATGCTCTCCCCAAAAAATAGTGAAAATATGGTCACGCCGCTCTGTGATGAGGCCATACCCAAGCAAACGCCAGATAAAGCCCACAAGTTCCGTATCGCCGTCCATAGAACTAAGCAGAAACCGGTTGGTCTCTGGGCATGGGTCTTCCTGCTCCAAAAGGCTTGGGTCGTACTCAGTAGCTATGGCATTCAGCAGGTATTCATTTGGCCTGCCTGGCCGTAGCTCCCCAGTGCGCAGGTCAATAACGCCATTAGGACAAGCTTTAACGTAGTGCTGCTTGTCAAAGTGCTTGGGCAGGGCAATAAGCGGGTCGCGTATGCGGCGCAACATAAGCAAAATGTTTTCATGGCCATTTTTATCACGCAGTAAGTTGACGCGGCGTAAAGCACTTTCTGCAAGATTTTGGAGCTGGGCTTTTATCTCCCTTTCGTCCTCTTCTTCTGCCTCATTCTGCTTATTTTCGGCAAGGCGCAAGTAAAGGCTGCATACATCTTCTACATGCTGATAAACTTTTTCGTAGTCGTCCTCTACCCAGTGTGAGCCTCCCCATACAAGGAAGCGCTCCCAGTATTTGACAAAAACAACATTGCCCCTGTGTAGCCTAGCATAAAGCTTGGCATCGCCTAAACGGTTTTCCTGCAGGTAGGCTACAAGCTCGCTATCAGAAATTTCAAAGCCTGTTTCTGATGTATGAGATAGAAGTTTTATCTTTGCTTCTGCAAGTGCTTTTTGCTCTTCTTTCACTCGCTGTTCGACCAGCTCTTTCATTGACTGCGCTTTTCTATCTGCCATACTATAACACCTCTATATATTTCAATAAATATGATTTGATAAAAAATAGCAGAAAAACAGAGTATTCCGTTTTTCCGCTATTTCGTTTCCGCAATTCGCGACTATAGACTGGGGGTAACCTTGCGTTACAAAGTCCAGCGGCTCGGAAGGACCCGCTGGAGTTAAGGTGCAAGATAAGCACAAGGCAATAGACAAGCTTACAGAAGCGACTAAAGGACTGTTACACGAAAGATAGTCTTAATTAAGGGATATACCGGAATTTAGGGGGATATAGAGGGATAAAAGCCTTGGGGGAAAAGAGAATGCAGGAAACTTGGAAGAGGAAAGAGAAACGCCCAAGCGAAACGTAGTTTTAATTAAAAACAGGCCGAAAAGGCCAAAAACGAAGCGTAGTTTTAATTAAGAAGGCCGCTGGCGAAAAAACCAGTGGCCTTCTCTTTTACCCTCTCTTTTTAGCTATCAATACTCACGGCAAACCCATATAACGCGCCCAATAATACGCACGGAAGGTTGGTCTATTACCGATAAATCCACTTCTATATCCTTATATCGC
>CAZJOG010000033.1:0-15565 GCA_964547565.1 uncultured Desulfovibrionaceae bacterium | reverse complement strand
ATAGCACTTGGGGCAGTATCAGAAAGAGTATCAGAAACAGGTGCCGTCTGGAAATGGCCCCTGCGGTTGGCTTTGTCCAGACGGCACCTGTTTCTGATACTCTTTCTGATACTGCCCCAAGTGCTATCCCAGATTCTGGCCCAAGTGTTACTCCTGCTCCGACGGTGAATGCTTTGACTATGGATGAAGCCACCTTACGTCGTATTGTGCGGGAAGAAGTGCAGGGACAAATAGCCCCCCTGCGCCAAACCCTTGCGCTGGAATCTGCCAAAGGGTATGACTGGAAAAATATAGTGGGGGGGATTGGCTGGCTGTTTGGTATTGCGGGCCTGTATTCCATTCTGCGGCAAAAAAGCAGAACCGAAAAAAAGGGTTAAGGGAAGGTTTATGCATATTTCTGAAGGTGTGCTTGCTGCCCCCGTGCTTGCTGTTGGCGCTGTTGTGGCTGTTGTGGCTGTTGCTCTGAGTGTACGGAAAATGCCCATGGAACATATTATGGGGGTGGCTATTCTGGCTTCCGCTTTTTTTGTGGCCTCTCTTGTGCATGTTCCCTTAGGGCCGGGCAGTGTGCATTTACTGCTCTGTGGCCTGATGGGGGCTATTTTAGGTTGGGCGGCTATCCCGGCTATTGCTGTGGCTTTGTTTTTGCAGGCCCTGTTTTTCCAGTTTGGCGGGCTGACAGTTTTGGGGGTGAATATTTGTATACTGGCCCTGCCGGCAGGTATTTGCGGCCTTGTATTCCGCCCATTGCTGCAAAAACAAAAAACACGGGCTGTGGGCGGTTTTTTGTGCGGCTTTAGTGCCATAGCATTGGCAGCAGTTCTTTGCGCCATGGCACTGGCGTTTTCCGGGGATACGTTTTTGTTATCCGCCAGAGCAATTTTTGTGGCCCATATCCCCATTATGTTTATTGAAGGGATTTTAACGGCAGGTATTGTGCTTTTTTTGGGCAGGGCAGCGCCTGGTATGCTTTTTTTCAGTAAACAATACGCGGAAAATTAACCTGCATGGTATGCCATGTTTTGCCACACAAACACACGGCTTTCCCGTTTGTGTACACGTCTGTAAAAGCCAGACTGCTTGCTGTTTTGCTTTTTTCTGTCCCTCTTTGTCTTTTATCCACGCTTAAGCTGGTTGTGCCATTTTTTTGTATGGGTGTGTGTTTGGCGTTTTGGGCTGTCTGGTATGTGCCAGATTTGCGCAAACCCGTGCGGCATGCGCTTTTTTCTGTTAATATTTTCTGCCTGTTTCTCTGGCTTACCTTACCGCTTGTTTTTGTGCCTGCTGGGGAAAAAGGCGTGGGTATACTGTTTGTTTTGGGGCCAGTGGGCTTTTCCCAACACGGTGTTTTGTTTGCTTTGCTTATTACCCTGAAAGCCAATACTGCCATGCTTTTTTTAAGCTGCCTTTTGGGTAATGTGCCTGTAGCGGCTTTGGCAGAGGCCCTTCAAAGTCTGCATGTGCCGGAAAAACTGGTCTTGCTTTTGCTTTTGACACACAGTAATCTGGGCCTGTGGAGCAGGGAAGTAAAAAAAATCTGGCAGTCTGCCCGGTTAAGGGGGTTTGTACCCAAAAACTCCTGGCATACTTATACAACCACAGCGTCTTTATTGGGTATGCTGTTTGTGCTGGCATGGGAAAAATCCCAAAGAGTGGAACAAGCCATGCGTTTGCGCGGCTTTAATGGGTCTTTTCCCATACTTTTTGAGGAGTTGACCACACAAAAAAGCCGTGTAGGGATGCTTTTACTGGCTTTACTTCCATTTTTTAGCTGGTGTTTTTTGTTTGTGGAGATATGGGGATAAAGACATGGCGGCAGTATTGGCGTGGGACAATATCCATTTTCAATACCCCACACAGGAAAAAGGGGAAATTCTTGCTGGTGTTTCTTTGCTTTTAAAGGAAGGGGAACGCATTGGCATTCTTGGGGAAAATGGCAGTGGAAAAAGTACCCTTTTCCACATAAGCACAGGGCTTTTAAAGCCTTCTGCCGGGTGTGTGTCTTTTTTGGGTAAGGAATGCCGTTCAGAACAGGACTTTCGTCTTGCGCGGCCCCATATAGGCTATTTGTTGCAGCACAGCGAAGACCAGCTTTTTTGCCCTACGGTATTGGAAGATGTGGCCTTTGGGTCTATTAATACAGGTATGCCCCGTAAAGAAGCCGCAAAACATGCCCAAAGTGTGCTGGAAAAACTTGGTTTGGGCCATTTGGCTGGCCGCACCGGGCATACGCTTTCCGGCGGTGAACAAAAACTTTGCGCGCTTGCCAGCCTTTTATCCATGCCCCTTTCTGTGCTGCTTTTAGACGAGCCTACGAATGATTTGGACAAGCACGCGCGCGAAATTTTGATACATCAGGTGCAGCAAAGTATGTTGCCTGCTCTTGTTATATCCCACGATACGGTCTTTTTAAAGGCCGTATGCACCCGCTTGTGTTATCTGGAAAATGGGGTTCTGCGCGAGGGGGAATAAGCCGCCAGTCTTGTTTATCTTACATAATTGGGAATATTCATAAATAAATTGGTGGTAAATGCGCCCATTTTTTCCATAATCCATGGGAAGGCAATAAGCAGCACGGTAAATATGGAAATAACCTTGGGGATAAAGGTCAGGGTCATTTCCTGTATCTGGGTAGCTGCCTGGATAACACTTATCACCACCCCCACGGTCAGGCCCACACCCAGCATAGGCATGGAGATTGTCAGGGTAAGTTCAATAGCTTCGCGCATAAAACCTATAATAAATTCCGGGGTCATGGTAGGCTCTTTTGTGTAAAAAGGTGTAGGGGAGAATACGCAGGGGAATAACGTCAGAGCAGGAAGCTGTTGACAAGTGAGCCAACAAGAAGATTCCAGCCGTCCACCATAACAAACAAAAGCAGTTTAAAGGGCATGGAAACCATCATAGGTGGCAACATCATCATACCCATAGCAAGCAGGATACTGGAAACAACCATATCCACGATAAGAAATGGGATATAAATAAGAAAACCAATACTGAAGCCTGTTTTTAGTTCACTGATCACATAGGCGGCAGCCAGCATGATAGTGGGCACTTCGTCCTTTGTGCGGGGCTGGTCCATTTGGGCAATAGAATAAAAAAGGCTTATATCTTTTTCGCGGGTATGTTTGAACATAAAGGAACGGATAGGCACCTGCGCACGGTTTAAGGCTTCATCAAAGCCAATTTCTTCCGTCAGGTATGGTTGCAGGGCCTGCTGATTAATTTCATTTCCCACAGGGTACATGATAATAAGGGTCATAAAAATGGCAAGACTGGCCAGCACCTGGGTGGGTGGCAGCTGCTGTATGCCCATGGCCTGGCGTATAAAGTGGAAAACAATAATAATGCGGGTGAAGCTTGTCACCGTAAGCATGATAGCAGGCGCCAGAGAAAGCACCGTGAGCAGAAACAAAATCTCCAGCAAAAGGGAAACTTGCTGGGGAGAAGTGCGACCGTCCGCAAGCGTAAGCTGGAGCATAGGGGTGGGTTCATCCACCGCGGCGAGTGCCAGATCAGGAAGGAGAATCGCTCCCAGAAGAAGCAGAGCTGTCAGAAGGCTGACGCTTGCCGCCAAAAAACCGACGCTGGGCTTGCGCCATGGCGTCCTGGAAAGAGGGAGATGAAGACTGTGGTTGTGCATTTTCTGCTCCAAAAGGCTTTGTTTCCAATGCCTCTTCTTCAAGAAGAAGATTGATGTGCTGGTCTGTAACACCCAACACTAATCTCTTATTCAAGAATCGTACCACATAGATCCCTTTGTTCTGCGCAATAGGGAGCTGGCCTTCAATAAAAAAATTGTTTTTGGAAAAAGTGGAAGAAGCAAAGGAGGTTGGCTTAACTCGCTTCACAAATTTTAAGGCAAACCACAGGCCCAGTAAAAGGAGAAGCAAAACACCAATAGCCTGGAAATACGATGCCCAGGAAAATGTGGCGGGCGGCAAGGTGTCCTTTTCCTGAAGAGACGGGGGAAAAAAAGAGGGGGCATTATCTGCTGGCGCGTCTGGTGATGCTTCTGCAAATGACTCGCCTGATGCTTCGGCGGGGTCTTCTGGCGATGATTCGCCTGTTGATTCGCCTGATGATTCGCTTGGTACTTCGGCAGTTGCTTTTGCAGGCGGTTGGCTGTCTGAAGCAGCTGCCGCACTGGAGGCTGAACTAGAGGAGGACGATGCGCTGGAAAGAGGGAGTTTTTCAGGCCCTTCCTGCAAGGTTGTAGCATTTGTGTTGGAATTTTGCAGGGTTTGGGTATTTTCTGTGGAATTTTGTGGATTTTGCTGGGCAAAAGCCGGGGCAGAAAAAAAGCAAAACAATAACAAAGCGCCCGCAAGCGGGAGTTTTGTTAAGGAAAAAAAAGGCTGGGGGGAAAAACGTGTCATAACATATACGGGTAAAACACTGGGATATAAGGGGGCAAGTAGCCGGGTGTATGGGGATGGCAAAGAATATGGCCTGTTTAGCCAAGTTGTTTTACACGTTCCATAGGGCTGATAATATCTGTCAGGCGCACGCCGAATTTTTCGTTAATCACCACAGCTTCCCCGCGGGCAACCAGTTTGCCATTCACATACACTTCAAGGGGTTCGCCAGCAAGTTTGTTTAATTCCACTACAGAACCCTGACCAAGCTGGAGCAGTTCGTTTATTAAAAGGCGTGTACGGCCAAGTTCTGCGGAAACATCAAGGGGGATATCCAGGATAAAGTCAAGTTCGCGCCGGGCACCGTCAGGCCGCGGGGCTTTTGACGCTTCCGTCATATCTTTAAAGTGCGCGTCAATAGACTGCGCGGATGTGTGGAAGGCTTTTTCCTTATTCACAGCTTTTTGTTCATCCGCGGCAAGGGCAGCGGCCCATTCGGAGGCAAGGTCGTCGTCATTATTGCCACCGTCGTCAGTGAGGGCAGCGGCCCATTCAGCGGCAAGGCGCTCGTCGTCTGAAAGTTCTTTTTCGTCTGCTTTTTCTGCCTCGTCTGCTTCCAAAGCGGCAGCCCATTCAGCGGCAAGATCGTCTTGGTTTGTATCAGTCATAAAGCCCCCATATAGAGCATGTTTGTTTCGCGTCGTATTGCCATGCGTTTTTTTGCCTGCTGGTTACTGCACAACAAATTCTGTAAAGTATACCCTTACCACGCGAGGGGTTCCCAATATCTGGTTAATGCGGGAAGCCACTTCGTTTTTCAGCTGGGCCTTGCCTTCCGGGGAGCTCAGGTCAGCGTAAGTTTTGCTGGAAAGCAAAATAATGATGGAGTCGCGTATTTTTACCATTTGATTCTGCAGCTCCTGTGCTGCATCCGGAGAACTTACTTCAATTTCCATGCCAACTTTTAAATAACGTGTTGTGGCGGCATCGGAAAGGTTAACGGTAAAGACAGGCAGGGGGACAATTTGTGTGTTAGAACGCGGTATATCCGTTACCGGCTGGTTAGAACCGGCAGGTGTTTGCGCCGGAGTTTCCGTGGTGGCAGGCTGTGCAGGCGCGGAAGGTTCCCTCATCTGAAACCAGAAAAAAGTGCCGCCGCCAATTAACGATAGCAAAAGAAGTGCCAAAATGATAATAATAATCTTTTTTTTGGACTTCTTGGGCGCTTCTTCTGTTTTTGCTGGTTCTTTGGCCATACGATACTCCGTATTCTGGGGGCTTTTGCCAGTATGTTTTTTCCTTCTCTCCAAGTCTTTTCGTCGTATAAGGCAAAAAGCTTAGGGAAGGGAATTATTTAACAGGGAAAAAAACAGCAGACAGGAAAAAGCCGGCATAAAAAAGCGTTTAACAGGCAAACTACTTTTGATCCACAGCTTTTTCTTTATGTATAAAGGGTTTTGTCCACTTAGGCAAGGATAAAAAAATAGCCTCTGCTATGGGGAAATGGGGGCATGGTCAGTGTACGGGTCTTTCCCCAAAAATTTGGGTGCCAATACGCACAAGGGTTGCACCCTCTGCAATAGCAAGGGGAAAATCTGCACTCATTCCCATAGAAAGCACAGGGAGTTTTTGCCCCAGTTCTTTTTCCAGTGTATCCCTAAGCGTGCGGGTTTGCGCAAAAAATACGCGGTTTTTATGGGCTTCTTCCCCAAAAAACGGGGGCAGGCACATAAGGCCACAAAGATGCAGGTGGCTTTTTGCGCACACATACTGGGCAAGGGGAAAAAGGCCGGAGACAGCTACGCCATTTTTTTGACTTTCATCCCCTACATTCACCTGGATAAGCACATTTTGGACAACCTGCCGGTCAGAAGCGTGTTTTTCCAGGGCATCGGCAAGGGTGGTGTCGGAAAGGGTGTGTATAAGGGCGCTTTTTCCCACAACAAATTTTACTTTGTTTTTTTGTAAGGGGCCGGTTGTGTGCCAGCGTATGGTTTTGGCAAGTTCCGGTTCTTTTTGGGCCAGTTCTTCCTGTTTTGCCAGGGCTTCCTGGACATAATTTTCGCCAAAATCCAACTGCCCGGCATGGGCTAAGAGGCGGATGTTTTCCAGAGGGTGAAACTTGGAAACAGCCAAAAGCGACACACTGCCTGCGGGTCTGGCTGCCTGTTGTTCTGCGCTTTGGATTTGTTGCAGAACGTGCTGCCAGTTTTCTACAATTTTTGTATCTTCTGTCATATGCACTACAATCTTCTGTCATACAGACAGGGAAAACATTATCCGGGATTAAGGTCTTGCGCACCTTAACTCTCCATTATACACCCACAATAAAAAGTTTTTTTTGGAAAGTGGGAGGGGGTTTTCGCCCTCCCCCAACAAACTTACTTACTCCAGCCCTAAGCCGAGTTCGTGTAACAGGTGGGGGTCTTCCTGCCAGTTTTCTTTTACTTTTACCCAGAGTTCAAGGTGAACCTTGTTTCCTATAAGATCCTGTATTTCTTTACGGGCTTGTGTGCCTATATCTTTTATGGTGGCGCCGTTTTTGCCTATTACCATAGACTTGTGTGACTGGCGGCTTACATAAATAACCGCGTGTATAACAGTGTGGTGGCGTTCCGTATCTTCCTGCCATGCTTCAATATCCACAGTTGTTCCATAGGGAACTTCCTGCCTGAGGTGTTCAAACACTTTTTCCCGCACAATTTCTGCGGAAAGAAAGCGCACAGGCACGGTGGAAATTTGGTCTTCCGGGAATTGCGCAGGGGCTTCTGGTAAAAGTTTTACCATAAGGGCGCGCAGATCTGGCAGGCCGTCTTTTTGTAAGGCAGAAAGGGGGTAAAGATCTGCCCGGGGGAATATGGCCTGCACTTCTTCCAGAAAGGGCAAAAGCTTGGCTTTGGCGTGAAAAAGGTCAATTTTGTTCAGAGCAATAACAAGGGGGCGGTTATCCTGGACAAGGGCGTCCCGGATGGGGGAAATATCGCGCTCAAAAAACTCTGGCTTGCGGATATACAGGTCGGCGTCCAGCACAAGCACAACAAGGTCTGCGGCAGAAAGGCTCTGCCAGGCAGCCTGGAGCATCATTTTACCAAGGTGGCCTTTGTTAAAGGACTTATTGGTGTGCAGGCCCGGGGTATCCATAAAAATAAGCTGGCTTTCCGGTTCTGAAAGTATACCCACAACGCGGGTACGGGTTGTTTGGGGTTTAGAGGTGACAATGCTGATTTTTTGGCCAAGCAGAGAATTAAGCAGGGTAGATTTGCCGGCATTTGGCGGGCCCACAAGGGCCACCCAGCCACAGCGATGATGGATAGATTGAGGGCCATTTTGGCCTTGGTTTGTAAGGATTTTAGGCGATCTCATAACTTTTCCTTCTGGTCGCGTATGGCGTTAACAAGGTGTTCACAAAGAATATCCATTTCAGGGCCGTGGTCAAGGCCCGTAAGGTGGGCAAAGCCGTGTGCAAGAAGGCGCAGGGCATGCTCCTGATAATTTTGTCCATAAAGCAGACATTCGCGGCGCAGGGTGTCTACACTGAGTACAAGGCTGTGGGCAAGAGGTATAGCTGTCTGGAGGACATTTTCCGGCAAAGAAGGGGCTAAATCTTCTGCCGGGAAGCTAAGAATATTGGTAGGCCCCTGGCAATCAAGAAAGTTTTTGTTTAAGGCCGCTATGGCGGCGTCTGAGACAAGCAAAAGCTCCACATGCCCGTTAAGACCCGTAAAGTCGCACATGGCGGAAAGCCAGGCATCCAGAAGAGGCCGCGGTAAAAAGCTGGCAGGGAAGGAAGAGGCCCTCATGCGGTATGGTGCTCTGTGGCAAGAGGTGGGGGGAAAACCGGTGTTTTATGGTCTTTTTGGTCCCGTGGGCGCTCAGGGTACACAATACGCTGGTGGAAAAGGCCGGTGAGGATACGGGCAAAACTGTCCGAAAGTTTATGCAGATCTTTAAAGGTAAGGTCAGATTCGTCCAATTGTCCTTCTGAAAAAATATCCTTAATAATAGTATCCACATGGGTGCGGATACGGGCAGGCGTGGGGTCTGTCAGAACTCTGCAGGAAGCCTCCACAGAGTCTGCCACCATAACAATGGCAGATTCTTTGCTTTGTGGGCGTGGGCCCGGGTAGGAATAGTCCTGTACCTGCGGGTTTTCCCCAAGGGTGAAAGCTTTTTGGTAAAAAAAGGAAATTATGCGGGTTCCGTGGTGTTCCCCGATAATATTTTGTATTTCTGAACCAAGTTCATATTCCTGGGCAAATTCTGTCCCTTTTTTAACGTGGGATTGCAGAATAAGCGCGCTCATGGCAGGGGAGAGTTTATCGTGTTTATTGGGACCACCAAACTGGTTTTCAATAAAATAATCCGGATAAGAAAGTTTGCCAATATCGTGGTACAGGGCGCCCACCTTACACAAAAGACTGTTGGCACCCACGGCTTTTGCCCCGGCTTCCACAAGGTTGGAAACAATAAGGGAGTGATGGTAGGTGCCTGGTATACTCATCATCATTTCCTGGAGCAGGGGTTGTTCCAGATTCATAAGTTCCATAAGGCGAAAACGGGTGGTATAGCCAAGGGCCAGCTCCAGTATGGGGCTTAAGGCAAAAAGCAAAAGAATGGAAAAAACCGTATTAATAGCGATAGAAAGAATAAAAGCCGGCATAAAGGGAAGGGGCATACCGTCAAAAGCCGCTACCCCCATGCCGGATATCAGCATCCACAAAAAGAGGGGCAGGGCGCTCCACACCACGTCTTCTCGGCTTTGGGCGCGTATAACAAGCCAAGTATTGGCCATGGCGGAAAGGAAAAAGAACACAAACATGCCAAGACCGCCGTCCATAAAATAGGCAGTAAAAAAGGCAAGCAGAAGACCCAGCACACAATAACGCCGGGCAGAAAAAATAAGGGCGGCAAGACCAGCTGCCCCAGCAACAGGGAAGGCATAGGGCAGGGCGGTAACAGCTGTTACACTGTCTACAGAAAACAAAACTTTTTCAAAAGCCAGAGCCCCCACACCAAAAGCAAAAAGGATAAGGGCGATAAAATACTGGTCTTTGGCTGTAAGAATACGCCCTCTGTTTGTGCTGGGTGTCATAAAAAGCCCAAGGGCCATAAAAACAACAAGGCAAAAGGAGCCTGCCCAGCGGGTAATATCAATAAGGCCAGGGGCATTACTTAAAAGGCTTTGGCTTTTGAGCTGTTGCTCTTAGGTTAAGGTGTCTCCTGTGCGTACCAGCACTTCCCCTTTTTTCACACGGTAATACACAGGCTCAATGGCTTGCAGGATGTTGCTATTGCGAAGATAGGTGGCTTCCTGATTATGCAAAAGAGTGGGCTGAAAAAAAAGAGGCAAAATTTCCAGAAGCGCCGCGCGTTCCTGTTTTTTTAATGTGGTTTCGTTTTGCAGAAACTGGGCAAAGCGGGCGGTCAGGATGCGTATATCTTGCAGGTTTTGACTGCCCATCCGTATGGTTTCCAGCCCTGTTTCTTTGTCGCGCATAATAAGGGCGCTTTGGAAAGGGGAAAGCTGGCGCATATCTCCCAGCACACCTTCCGCAAGGGCTGTTTCCAGCCAGGGCATGGCAACATTCAGGGCATACGCCTGCAGAGCCGGGTCTTCCATGGCTTGCAGGGAGGCCTCGGAAGGTTTTACCCCAAAGCTACGTTCCATATAGGTGTATATATTTTCAAGGGAATCTGTTTCGCTGCCATTGAGCTTCAGAAAAAACTCCAGCGTAGTCTGACGAAAACGCGCAAGGTTTTCTTTATCTAAATCAAATATGGGCGGTTGTGTTAGTATAGCCTGATTACGGCGGGCCTCCGTGGCGCTTGCGTCTTCCACACGCAGGTCTCGGTCTGCCACAACTTCATGCTGGGCCACTTCTCCTTCCAGATAAATGCCTGTGGCATTTTCTTTGGAGATAGAACCAAAAAAACTCAGAGAAAACAGCACAAGCCCAAGAACCACAAGGCTTGTGCCATGGTCATGGTATAAAAGAGCGCTTTTAACCGTATGGAGCAGTTCAATAGTGCTGAGCGGTTTATTTTTTTGTTGCGACAAGCGACGCGCGCTTTCAACGTTCATGCAAAAACCTTGGCTAAGAGGGAATAATACGGCTTCATGCGCAGCCGCATAACGTGTGAGAAGTATCGCTTTTTCTTGCACTTTGGTCAAGAAAATCCCATGGAAATAAAAACAATATTTCTAATGGGTTGTTCTCTCGTATGCTTCCACAATACGCCCCACAAGCGGGTGACGCACAACATCCCCTTTATCAAAAGCATGGAAGGCAATGCCCTCCACATTCTGGAGCACACGCATGGCATGCAAAAGGCCGGATCTGGTTTCCCCGGGTTTTTCGGAAGGTTCCAGACGGCTGGGATGGATGGGGGGCAGGTCTATCTGGGTTATATCGCCTGTTATAACGGCGCGGGAGGCAAAACCAAGGCGGGTAAGAAACATTTTCATCTGCTCGCGTGTGGTGTTTTGGGCTTCATCCAGAATAATAAAGGCGTTTTCCAGTGTGCGGCCGCGCATAAACGCCAGAGGGGCCACCTCTATAAGGCCGTTTTCCTGACGCGCCTGCAGTTGTTCTGGCCCCAGCATATCGTGCAGGGCATCAAAAAGCGGGCGCAGGTAAGGGTCCACTTTTTCTGTTAAATCCCCGGGTAAAAAACCCAGTTTTTCCCCGGCTTCTACCGCAGGGCGGGTAAGAATAAGGCGTTTTACCTTTTTTTGCGCCATCATAGACAGTGCCATGGCAACAGCCATATAGGTTTTGCCTGTTCCCGCCGGGCCTGTGGAAAAAACCATTTCATGCTTTTGCATGGCTTCAATAAAACGGCGTTGCGCAAAATTGCGGGCATACACTGTTTTGCGAGGGGTGACAATGCTTGTTCCGTCTTTAAACAGGCTGGATAAATCGATTGACGGGTCTTTGGCTAACGCAAAACCTTGCGTAAAATCCGCTTCCTGCGGGGTACCCCCTGCTTTAACAAGGCTGTATAATTCCCCAAAAAGCCGCAAAACAGGGGCGCGCACATCTGCTGGCCCCTCAATAAAAAGCTCTGTTCCTTTTGTGGAAAGCCTGGCCCCGCTTGCCCGTTCTACCCGGGTAAGGTTTTCGTTTAATGGGCCAAAAAGGCGCATGGCGCTTTCCTGATCGTCAAAAAAAAGGGTATCGTACTCGTTTTTTTGCAAAGAAATTTCCTTTTTACAGAAGCTTTTTTTCCATGTAGCCCAAAGTTCTTTTCTTGTCAAAGCACTGCTTGCCTGAACAGCTTTTTCCCGCTATATTCCACACCATACAGCAGGGAAGGGAACAGCATGTCTTTTTTGGTGCTCCAGCTTGCCAGATTTGGGGATATTATCCAGTCCAAACGGCTTATTAAAACTCTGGAACAAAGGGGAGAAGTCCATATCTGTGTGGATGCCTCCCTTGCGGCTTTGGCACGCCTTGTATACCCGTCCTCTGTTATCCATGCTATGCCCGCGTTTCATGTAAACGAAAAAATCCTGTGGGCAGAGGGTCTGCCTGTTTTGCAAACCCTGCAAGACTTGCGCCCTGATGCTGTCTATAACCTGAATTATTCCCCTTTAAGCCGCGTTATTACCTGCCTTTTTGAGCCGGAAACCGTACATGGCTACTCCATGGCGCATGGCCAGCCCTTAAGGGACGCCTGGGTGGGTATGGCTTTTCGCTGGATGCAAAACAGGCGCACATCCCCTTTTAATCTTGTGGATTTCTGGGCCCATTTTACCCACAATCCCCTTGCGCCGGAATTGGTGAACCAGCCTGCCTCTCCCCGTGGTGAAACTTTGGGGGTTGTACTTGCCGGGCAAAATGCCCGTCGTTCCCTTGAACCTGCGGTTTTGTCGCCCCTTATACATGCGCTTTTTAACCGTCTGGGGCATCCGCCTGTTTTACTTTTTGGCAGTGAAACAGAAAAAAAGACAGCCCGCTCCCTGATGGACACGTTACCCCCCGCCCTTTACGCGCACACCACAAACCTTGTGGGGAAAACATCTTTCCCGGAACTGGCCCAAAATCTGCAAAACCTGCGCCTTCTCCTCAGCCCGGATACAGGCACTGCGCATCTGGCTGCCCACCTTGGCGTGCCGGTTCTTGGCCTTTTTTGTTCTTCCGCTTCTGCCTTTGAAACCGGGCCATACGGCTTGGGCCATTATGCCCTGCAAGTTTCGCGCCCCTGCGCCCCATGCGTAGAAAACCGCCCCTGCCTTTACGCCCTGCCAGATGCAGACGTGCCGTGCAAAGCCCCTTTTAAAAGCGGGGAACTTCTCTCCCTTCTTTCCAAACAATGCCCGGCATCCTCCCCGTTTCCCCCAACCCCAACTATAGATGGCCTGATTTTTTCCCGCAGTGCGTTTGATGCCACAGGGCTTGTTTGGGAAATTATAGGGCCCACCCTGAGCCCGTCATCTGAACATGCGGAGCGGGCAGAACGGGCAGAACGGCGCGCCCTTTTAGCTGCCTGTCTGGGGAAACATAGTCCCCTGCTGGATGAACCTGCCCGCCAAACTTCGCTTGGCAAGCTTGCAAGCCTGTTGTTTGAAGAAAAAGACCATGTGTTCCCGCCCTATTATGATAAGCGAGAGTGGATGTGAAAATACTTGTTGTTTTGCCGCTGTACGGCGGTTCTCTGCCTGTTGGTCGTTACTGCGTGACAGCCCTTGAAGAAATGGGGCATATTGTGGAAGTGTTTGAAGCCCCCGCGTTTTACAGCGCCCACTCTGCCTTAAAAGATCTGCGTGTCAGCCAGGAACGCCTTGCCGAAGTAGAAAATGCCTTCCTTAATACCCTCTCCCAAGCCATATTTGCCAAAGCGGAATTTTTTAAGCCTGATCTTGTTTTTTCCCTTGCCCAGGCCCCGCTGAATGCCCAAACTCTACGCCGCCTTCAAAAAGCTGGTATTACCACCGCCATGTGGTTTGTGGAAGATTACAGGCTTTTCCCCTACTGGCGCGCTTTTGCCCCCCTTTACGATTTCTTTTTTGTTATACAGCAAGAACCCCTGCTTGAGCTTCTTGCTGCCTCCGGCGTGGCCCATGCCGCCTATATGCCCCTTGCCGCCCTCCCATCTTTCCATACCCCTCCCTCCCTTTCCGAAGAAGAAAAAACGCTTTTTAGCGCAAAAGTGAGTTTTATGGGAGCCGGTTATCCCAACAGGCGCGCGGTTTTCCGCCAAATCAAAACCCCAAACCTGAAAATTTGGGGAACAGAATGGCCCACCCCCACGGAAGACCCTATCCTCGCCCGTTTTGTCCAGCAAAACGGCGCCCGTATTTCTGCCGAAGATTCCGTTAAAATTTATACCTCCACCTCCATCAATATCAACCTGCACTCCAGTGTAGAACCCCATATCCTTATCAGCCAGGGCGATTTTGTGAATCCCCGTACCTTTGAACTGGCCTGCCTGGGCGCTTTCCAGCTTGTGGACAGACGTACCCTGATGCCAGAGCTGTTCCATATCCCCCCTGCCGGTACACCCCTTGGAGAAGCCCTGCTCCAGGCGGAAAAATACGAACTTATCCCCTTTGAAAGTGTGCCGGAATTGCAATTCCTTCTGGACTTTTTCCCCCGCCACCCTGAAATTCGCGATGGCCTTCTTTCCCGCGCCCGTGCCCGCGTCCTTGCAGAACATACCTACCACCACCGTATGGCCTTTATGCTGGACTTTATCGCCGCCAATCGCCCGGGCTGGCCGCCTTCCGCCCAGATACCCCATGACCCTCTCCAGAATATGCCAATCCCAGAGGAAACCAAGGCTCGTATAAAAGAGCTTTTGGATGCCAATAATTTGCCTTTGGATGCAGATTTTCAGGATGTGGTTGCCAAAATTCGGCAGGCAAGCGGTGTTTTATCCCCCACGGAGACGTTACTCCTTTTTATGGACGAGTGGCGCACCCAGTATGGGAAAAAAGTATGACCCCCCCCCTTTCTCTTCCTTCCCTCCCCAAAAAACACGCCCACCTCTGCCTGCGTGTTGCCCGCTTTATGGAAGAGGAACTGGGCCTTACCCTCCAAAATGCCCACTTTCTTCTTGCCTTTTCCGGCGGCGCAGACTCCACAGCCCTCGCCTGTATACTCCTTGCCCTGGCCCCCTATAAACACTTTTCCTTTTCTGCAGCCCATCTTGACCACTCCCTGCGACCCGAAAGCCCACAGGACGCCCTTTTTAGCGAAAATTTTTGCAAAAAACACCATATTCCCTTTTATTCCAACGTATTACCAGTAGCAGAAATAGCCGCCAAACAACAAACAGGCCTGGAAGAAACCGCCCGCACCCTCCGTTACCAGTTTCTGGAAGAAACCCGCCAAAAATGCGGCGCCCATTCTATCCTTCTTGCCCACCACACCGGCGACCTTGCCGAAGATATCCTCATGCGCCTTACCCGCGGCACCTCATGGCCAACCCTTGGCGGTATGCCCGCCCTTGACCCTGCCCGCCACATCGCCAGACCCCTTCTTATGGAAGACCGCGAATCCCTGCTCTCCCTCCTGCAACACCTTGGACAACCATGGCAAGAAGATAGCAGTAATACAAATACAGCCTACACCCGCAACCGTATCCGCCATGTAATCCTTCCACTCTTACTTCAAGAAAACCCGGCCTTTTTTGACGTTGTACGGCAACTTTGGAAAACCGCCCGCCTGGATAAAACCGCCTTTAACCAGCGCCTCCTCGCCCACCCCCAACTGCAATCTTCCCCCACCCCCAACTCCATTATTCTCCACTCCCCCAGCCTCCTCCTGCTTCCACCAGCCGACCGCCTGCGCCTCTATACGCAAACTATCCACCAACTCCACGGCCACCCCCGCTCCCATACTCTCTTTAAACTGGACACAGCCTTCGTAAACAAAAAATCCGGCTCTGTTTTCCAGTTCCCCGGTGTGGATGTGAACGTGGAACAGGTATGTATACGGTTTACGGTAAAAACCTAGAGATACGCACGGATACTGGGGGGCTTCTCGCCCCCCAGACCCCCGCGGCAGGGGCAAGCGCCCCTGCACCGGCTATTGCGGGCAGTGTGCTTGCCGGTAGGTGGGTGGTGGGGTGTTTGTGCCATGTGGCTGGAAAATACCGCGGCCTCGCTTCTTTTTTTTTTTTTTTTTTTAGGAAAAAAAAAAAAAAAAGCAAGGCCCCACTTTTCACATTCCCCAAAAAATAACGCCGGCTCTATTTTTTAT
>CAZJOG010000032.1:0-16000 GCA_964547565.1 uncultured Desulfovibrionaceae bacterium | reverse complement strand
CCTTGGATTTGTGGAGTATATATTTTTATATAAATTTTTGCAACTAGACACTAGAGCATTTCCGTAACAGCCAGGGTTATGCTTAAATTAATGGGGAAATACGTTCGCTGTTTTTGGCTCTGCGTTGTGTTTTGGCGTCCACATGCACACGCAGAGCCGTAAGCAGGGGGTGGGCGAACATGTACTCCTGCCCGTAACGAAGATTAAAAGAGTAATCAAAATCCGGTGGGTTTAAACCCTGGTTATGCTGTAAAAGAGTTTCCAGCTTATCCAAGCCTTTTAAAAACTGCGCTTCCGGCGTGCTGTTATGCTCGTATTCCTGCCAGAGAGCCAGCAATTTTTCGCGGGTTTTTGGGGGTAATGGGGCCGTAAGCTCCAGCATGGCCTCGTATTCTTTTTGGGCTTTATTATCCCCGGCGTTTTGCGCCACAGCGGGGATGTCCCCGCACACGGCTTCTGCCAGATCATGGATAACAGCCATCTGCAAAAGAGATAATGTATCCATCCCCTCTATTTCTTTGTCAAAAAGCACAAGCATAAGGCACAGGCGCCATGTATGTTCTGCCGCGCTTTCATGGCGGCCTGTGCTTGTAAACGCGCTGCGCAGGGTATTTTTCAGGTTTTCTGCCTGTTCAAGAAACTGTAAAGCGCCTGCAAAGTCTTCGGGTGCTGTTTTTTCCATTGTATTCCCATGTGTTCCATTGTTTTTTTATTGCCATTTAAACACCTGCCATTTGATGATAAAGGTTGGCAGATGCAAACAGCATAACCGCGTTTGCCACTGTATATCAGAGCTGTGGGCTTATCAATACGGGATATCCCTGCCCGGCAGGGAAAAAAGGCAGATTTTGTTCAAAAAAACACATAAAAAAGACAAATTGCCGGAATACACTTTGTATTTGACAGTCATTGCTAAATATATTATGAGACAACAAGTATTTGACATTGCTCTCTTAAACTGATCTCGAGTTCCACTGTGTCTACAATTACCGCCGTTCCCCCACTTTTACTCTCTCTGGCTACTCTTCTTCGTCTGCGCGGTAAAGTGATTCCAGTATCATTTTTGCGTTCCCGTCTTGGCGGTGTTGTCACACCCCAGGCGTGTCTGCGTGCGGCAACAGAAGCGGGTCTTCAGGGCAGCCTTGCCGCACGGCCATCCCTCCAGTCACTTTCTGTTTTAGCTTTCCCTTGCGTGCTTTTGCTGCAGGGGGACACTTCCTGTGTGCTTGTTGAACTTGGGGAAAGCGAAGCTGTGGTTATTCTTCCGGAGCATGGGGAAACCCCAAGCCGCATTAAACGGGAAGATCTGGAAACTGCATACACAGGGTACGTGATTTTTGGCACGGTAAAATCCACACTGGATAACAGAACCCGTATGCCTTTTATGGCAAAGGGCAAGCACTGGTTCCGTGATGTTTTAGCGTATTACGCGCCCATTTACCGCCACACTGTTATGGCCAGTATTGTCATAAACTGCATAGCGGTTTTTAGCCCGCTGTTTGTGATGAATGTGTATGACCGCGTGGTGCCTAACAAAGCCTTGGAAACCCTGTGGGCTCTTACTATTGCCATAGGTGTGGCCTATATTTTTGATGCTCTTTTGCGTGTGCTGCGCAGTTATTTTGTGGACACTGCCGGCAGAAATGCGGATGTTGTGATTTCCAGTTTGCTTTTAGATAAAGTGCTGAACATGCGTATGGACGCAAAGCCAGAGTCCACGGGCGCGCTTGTGAACAATCTGCGGGAATTTGAATCTCTGCGGGAATTTATAAGTTCTTCCACCCTGCTTGCCTGTGTGGATATGCCTTTTCTTTTGCTTTTTCTTTTCCTTATTGGCTATATTGGCGGCCCTATTGTGGTTTTGCCCATGGTGGCTATCCCGTTACTGGTGATAGCCGGTTTGTGGTTCCAAAACCGTGCTAAACAAGTGACCCAACGCCAATACAGGCACAACATGCATAAAAATGCGCTGCTTGTAGAAATGGTGCAGGGGCTGGAAACCATTAAGGCTTGCCAGGCAGAAGGCAAAATGCAAAGGCTGTGGGAATCTGTTTGTGGTCTTTCTGCCCAGGAATCTGCAAAAATTAAACATTATTCTTCTTTAGCTGTTACATTTGCCACATTTGTGACCCATGTTGTCACCGTAGGCATGACCGTGTGGGGTGTGTACCGTATTGCCGGTAACAGTTTGACTATGGGTGGCCTTATTGCCAGTAATATTCTGGTAGGAAGAGCCATGGCCCCTGTTATGCAAATGGCCCAGTTGCTCACACGTTTTCAGCATTCCCGTGTTTCGTATAAAACACTGGACAGTATTATGCAGTTTCCTTCTGAACATGCCGGTATAGACAGCATGGATTTTGGCAATCTTGAACACAGTTTCACACTGGAAAATGTAAACTTTACATACCCGGGTGCAGACAGATCCGCGCTTGAAGACTGTTCCCTCACTATCCATCAGGGAGAAAAAGTAGGGATTATAGGCCCAATGGGTTCAGGAAAAAGCACACTGGCAAAACTTATGCTGGGCCTTTACACGCCGCAAAAAGGGAGTGTTTGTTTTGGCGGGGTAGATATACGTCAGCTTGAATGCAGTGAACTGCGCAGTCACATGGGTTATTTGCCGCAGGAAGTAACACTTTTGTATGGCACTATACGCGACAATATCCAGATGGGAGATTCCATGCTGGACGATGCCGCCCTTATGCAGGCGGCCGAGGTTGCGGGTGTAACAAGCTTTATCCGGCAGTTTTCCGCAGGTTTTGGCGCGCAGGTGGGGGAGCAGGGCAGGGCGCTTTCCGGCGGTCAGCGCCAGGCTGTGGCTTTGGCCCGCACGCTTGTGCGTAACCCGGATATTCTTGTACTGGATGAACCCACAAGTAATATGGATATCCACTCAGAAAAGCGTGTGCAGGAACAGCTGGCGGATTTTCTGGCGGATAAAACTTTTGTGTGTATAAGCCACAGACCCCAGATGTTGCAGGTGATAGACCGCCTTGTGGTGATGGAACACGGCCATGTGGTGCTGGATGGCCCGCGTGATGCTGTTATGCAGGAAATAGGGCTTATCCCTGCACCTGCGCCAAAAGTGGAAGTAAGCCAGCCTATTTCTATAAGCGGCAGTGTGGCGGATGTTTTGCGCAAGAGCCTTCGCCCTGCCGATGGACAAACAGGGGAGGTATAACGTGGCAGATACAACACCTCTTTCCCCTTCCGAGCCAGGTTTGAGCAGTCCGTCTTCTTCTGCGCCGCCTACTCCGCCCAGTCCGCCCAAAAAGATCCCCAGTTTTTTTGAGCCGGATCAGGCTGTCCGTTTTGGTTTTGTGGAGCAGGATATTCCCTATGTGGATGAATTAAGCGCGGCCCTTGTGCGTAAGCCCAAAAGAGGCGCGGTTTTGCTTTCTCTGCTGGTGGTTGTGTTTGTGATTATTATGCTTGTGTGGGCTTCTCTTGCTACATTGGACGAAGTTACCCACGCGGAAGGGCAGGTGGTTACTGCCCAGCGCACCCAGGTTATCCAAAATCTGGAAGGCGGTATTTTGCGCGCCATTTTGGTGCAGGAAGGCCAGCTTGTAGAAAAAGGCGATATAGTGGCGCAACTGGATAATGAGCTTGCGGCCAGTGCCTTTCGGGATGCAACAGGCAAAGCCATGGAGCATGCGCTGGCTCTTATCCGGCTGGAGGCAGAGGCAAAAGGGGAAGAACCGGAGTGGCCGGAAAATATGGCCGCGTGGCTTTCTGATCTTATAGGGGAAGAAGCCGGCCCCAAAAATTTGGCCCAGGCAGAGGATTTGCGCCAGAACCATATGGATCTTTTCCGCTCCCGTGTTCAGCAAAGGCAGGCAGAGGCCGCCCTTTTGGAAACCCAGTGGGAACAGCGCCGGCTGGAGGCAGAAGAATTGGCTTCCCGCCTGAAAAATACGGAAGCCAGCCTTCAGGTAGCGCGGGAGCAGCGTGGTATTGCTACCCAGTTGTACCAGCGTGGCAACTATTCCCGCGTGGAATATTTGAATTTGGAAAAGCAGGTGCTTGCTTTACAAACAGAAGTAGATTCCCTGCGTGTGGCTTTGCCCAGAGCGCAGGCCGCGGAACAGGAAGCCGCCCAGCGCGCCCAATACAGGCAGGCGGAAACAAATACAGAAATAGCGAATGAAATTAATAAACGCTTTCTGGAGCTTGCCGCTGTAAAAGAAAGTCTTTCCGCTGGTGGGGACCGCATAACCCGTACAGATTTACGCGCGCCCGTGCGTGGCACAGTAAACCGCATTGCCATAAGCACATTGGGTGGTGTTGTAAAACCCGGTGAGCCCATTATGGAAATTGTGCCACTGGATGACACCCTGCTTGTTGAAGCGCGTATACGCCCGCAAGATGTGGCTTTTTTGCACACTGGCCAAAGCGCCATGGTTAAACTTTCTGCCTATGATTTTTCCATTTACGGTGGCCTTGAAGGCACACTGGAACAAATTTCCGCCAACACAGTAGAGAACAGACGTGAAGAAAGTTTTTACATAGCAAAAATTCGTACCAAAGATACGGCAATTTTGTATCAAAACACAAGCTTGCCCATTATACCAGGCATGGTCGCTACAGTAGATATTCTTACAGGGAAAAAAACTGTATTAGACTATATGCTTAAGCCATTATTAAAGACAAAACAAAATGCATTAAGAGAAAGGTAAGTCGTATGTCACAGCTCCCCGTTAAAACCGCTGTTCAAATTTCCCGTCCTGCAGCCGGTTCTGTAGAAGAAGTACAAGTTCCGCCCAAGGCGTACCTTGATTTTACCTTTTCACTGGATAACGCCACTTCTGCCAAAAAAGGGGATGACCTTGTCATAACACTGCCGGATGGTGCGGTTGTGGTTTGTCTGGGGTATTTTCGTAATACTGTGGAAGATGGCCTGCCGCCCATTGTGGTGCAGGGTAAGGAAATGGCTTTGGCCGCTTTGGCCAGCATGTTCCCCAATGGGGAAATTGAAGGCGTAGACCTTTTGGCGTATGGGCTAGAAGCTGCGGAAGATGGGGAAAATAAAGAAGCCCCCGCAGACCCCGCAGATCTGGCAAATCCCACAGATCCCGCTGCCCCCGCAGACCCGGCAAATGAGCACCTTGTGAAGGTAACACAACCAGGGCAAAACCCTGGCCCATCAGCAGGGCAGCCCGGGCAAAACAACGGGGGAACGGACAACCAACCCACGCAAAACCAGAATGGGAATGGCGGTCCAAACCAGCAGGGCGATGGGCAATCGCCAAGCTCACCAAACACACACGCCGGGCATGGCAATTTAGCGCTGGATGGCCTGCGTTTTCGTGACGACCATAATATTGACTTTCTTAAAGGTATTAACCGCCTGCCTGGGTTGGATCTTGGCTCCAACCGCGGCTTTGAAAATACAGAAATATGGGGCGGCCCCACGCTGGAAAACCCGCCTTCCGCTTATCTGCCGCCTGCGCCCCCCTCTGTTCCTCCTACAATATTTACGCAGATAAAAGGCCTTAAGGAAGCTGGTTATAATGCTTCGGGCGCGCCCGTTGGCACGCCAACTGCCAGCCATACCATTGTTTCTGACCTTCCGCCAGATGCGGACATACGCACGTTTACCCTCAAAAGCACGGTTTTTCCCGGCACTTCCGACCCGCAAACACTGGAACAGGGGCAAACATACAACACCCCGTATGGTAAATTTTCCTTTACTGTCAGCAAGGTTGCCAAGGTGGATGAAAACGGCATCCCCGTGACTAACCCGGATGGCAGCCCCGTATACGAGGCCCAGATAACCCTTACCTACAGCGATCTTAATAACAGTGCTGTGCCTGTTAACAGCCTGGGACTTGGGGCTTTTTTGGAAGAAAAATTCTCCTTCCAGATTACAGCCCAAAATACCGCCGGGGCAAACATTGCCTTAGGTTCGCACAATGTTTCTTTTGTGATAGAGGGCAGTAATGATGCGCCTTCTCTTACAAATGGTATGTTTGCGGACCCAACAGGCAATCAAATAGTCCATGCAGAAGTGAAGGAAGAAGGGGTGTATCTTGGCAACACACCCACACGCCCTGGTACATGGGATGATTTTAACGCAGGCACAGACGCTGCAACCCATAAAAACAACGTAACATTTTACCTGCATGGCACAGACCCGGATAAAGGGGATAGCCTTTCGTACTCTGTTACCGCTATTGCCGCCAACAGTGGCACAACTGTCTCCCCTACACTGGAAGCACTTGGCGGCAACCGCTTTGCTGTCAAGTTAGATAATCAGCAATGCGGTATTCTTACTTTTGACAGTACAGGCAAAGCTGTATTTACACTGAATAACAGCGCAAATATTATACAAAAAATGAATAACGGGGATACATATTCCCTTAAACTTACTGTACAGACACAAGACCAACATGGTTTAAGCTCTAATTCTATTGATATTACTTTGGATATACACGGCACAAATGATATACCTGTACTTACTGTACCATCCACGGCTACACTAACCCTAATGGATGGATCTACGCAGATAATAAACGCAACAGGTACAGAAAATAACAGAACCTTTACATTTACAGAATCCGGTAATAACACTACCCACAATAAGGTGGAAGGGAATTTATCTTCTACAGATGCCGATAATACTTCAGGTGAACTTTATTACATAGCCAAAGGGGATATAAGCGGAAAAAATTCCCTCACCCCTGGCACGGACACAGTGGCGTTAAATGGAAGTAATGCAATACTGGAAGGTAAATACGGCACACTTGTTTTAAATAAAAATGGGAAATTTACCTATACAGAAAATGGCAAGCTTTCTACAGGCGAAAATGGCAGCGATACCTTTACCGTTCTTGTACAAGATGCAAATGGTGCTTTCCATGCAAAAAATATTACTTTTACGGTAAATGGAAAGTATAATAGTGTTGACGCATCCGGGGCAAACTATGTTATCAATTTTGTGGAACATGGTGTGTTATTTGAGACAAATGATGAAAATAATGCAACAAATTGCACAGGGTCAAATAAAGATTTATTGGCAAAAGACTTTTATGCAGGGAATGTACGCACATTCGAAAATGGCCAAGCAGTTTTTACAGATGACGATGATCCCACAAGCAAAACTATTTTATTTTCACTTACTGCAAAAAGTGGAACTGCGTCAACCATTACAACAGAAACTATTAATGGTGAAGTATGGCAAATACATACAACACAATACGGTGTTTTAAGGCTTAATACAAATACAGGTGATTATACATACACCATGGATGAAAGTAAAGTACAGCATTTAAAACACAGCGAAATCCTCGAGGAAAAATTTTCTCTTAGCATCACAAAGGGTGGTACTTCGTATATATCACGAGATTTTACTGTTTCCATACGCGGTATGAATGACAGGCCGGATATTACAGTACAAGACTTGGAAGTAACGGAAGATGGCACTACAACAGCCTCCTATCAAGCAACAGCCATAGACCCGGATGCAGGCGACAAAACAACTTTTTCGCTTATGACACCAGATAGAGCAACAAAACTTACCTATCTTGAAGGTTCATATGGCGGCTTAAAATTGCAAGACAATGGTACATACACATACGAGTTAGATAACAGCAAAGCTCAACGCCTGGGTCGTGGGGAAACAGTTACAGATACCTTTATTATCCGTGTAACAGATAAGAATGAAGCCTATACAGAAAAAACTATTACAGTTACTATCCATGGTACATACGATGCACCTATACTTTCTTACAGCACAGGCAGTGTGTATGAAGATGGCGCAAAAGACGCTGTGCTTCCGGGTACAGGCATACTTAAGCCCGTAGAAGGTACATTGGGCTTAAGCACAACAGATACTATGCATGGCGCTCAAGAAAACAGAGAGTTCTATGTCAAGTATGAGGGTAACGCCATAAGTAAAAGCACAAGCGCAGAAGGTGGCGTGACGTATGAAATTATTAAGACTGAATTTGGAGAATTAAAGTTTAATACAAAAGATGGTTCTTATTCATACACAATGAACAGTGCAACAAACCTAAAATACCAAGATAAAAATATAGGCGATATATTTGAAACAGAAAAATTTACGGTAACAGGCACATTCAAAAACCCCGATAATGTGGACAGCACCGTTACCGCAGGTTTAACTATTGAACTTAAAGGCTCCAATGACGCACCTATTTTTGTAACAAGTGGCATTATGGGTATTGATCCGAAAAATCCTTTTGTTATCCAGCGTGACTACCCCACTAACCGTAGCCCAACAAAAAGCGGTACAGTTATTGCAAATGATATTGATAATAAAGATTTGCAAGATGCAGGTGTAAACGCAAATACTACGGAACTTTATTTCTATTTTTCCGAAAATGGGGAAAAATTTCAAAATATCGCAACACAATACGGTTCTGTTTCTATTAATGGCAAAACAGGTGTGTATATATACACGCTTAACAACCTGCATAATGACATTATAGGGCTTACCGCAAGTCAATCAAAAACAGATACTTTTGAGGTTTGGGTTACAGATACCCACGGTGCTAAGGTAAGTCAAACAATAACTGTTACTATTACAGGTCGTGATGGTACAGGAGGGGAAGATATTAATTATGAACTCCCCACAGTAGACCTTGTGGTAAAAGAAGACAGCAATCTTGATGTTACCCAACGGCCAGACCCTGCTCAGCCAGACCCCGGCCGTACAGATAATTCCGGCCCGGGTGCTGGCCCTACCCCTGACACTACTATAAAACGCTATTGTTTCAGTGTGGGTGGAAGTATCCAGCAGTCCATAGTGGGGTTGTATGGAACTATGTATATTGATGCTTTAACTGGTGAATACGAATATGTACTCAATAATGAGGCGGATATTGTACAAAGGCTTGGTGCAAACGATTCTAAAGAAGAAAGATTTGATGTGTATACCTATACTATAGCCAATGGTCGTGTAGAGCTTGGGAGTAAGCTTGCAACGCCTATTAAAGTAACTGTCCAGGGCACAAACGATGCCCCGGAACTCACAGTTGTGCAGGCAGACGCTATAAAAATTATACCGGGTGCCACAACAGGTAACAGCACAACTGGCACATGCAGCGTAAAGGATACGGATACAAAAGATACACATACATATTCCACAGATAAGACAGATCTGACGTATGGGACTGTCTCTATTAACCCGAATACGGGAGCTTATATATACACCTATGACCCAACAAAAGGCCCAATTACAGGAAGCACAACGGAAACTTTTACAATATATGTAAATGATGGTACTGACAAAGTAGGGAAAACCGTCACCATTAATCTGCAACTTGTAAATGGAAAACCTGTTATCACGGGAAGTGCAGTAGATATATCAGATGGTGCTACATGTACAGACTATACTGCTCAAACCTATACCTATGGATCAGGAACATTTACGTTAGACCCAACAACAGGGGCTCTCCTGTATGATGGTAGCACGCTGTCAACTAACCCCGGTGCTTTGCAAGCCCACTTAAACGAAAGTACCACCGCTTCTGTTGTAAAAGGCACACTTTCTACATGGGATTATGAGGTGGACAGTGGCGGTGGAAGTGCCAGTTCCTATTTGTATTTTCTTTGTGATTCAACAGGTGGTAGCCTTAAAAACTTTGCGGCAGACAAGTACGGTACATTACAAATGGATAAAGATGGTACGTATTCCTTCACCTTAAACTTTGCGGGGAATGAAGTAAAGGCCTTGCAGGAAGGGGAAAACCATACATTAGAGTTTTGGGTATTAGTAAAAGACGCGAATGGCCTTGCTCCTGATCCGCAAAAACTGGAAATAACCATACACGGCACAAACAACCAGCCTATTATTTCCACAACAGGTGATTTTGCATTAGCGGAAGGTAACACAACAGCGGTTGTGCCAAAAACACTTAGTCTTGTAGACCCAGATTTTGATTTCGAAGGCACAAAAGGCACGTTTACAATAGCCTGTGCTGGTCAAAACACAGATACTTCCGAGATTACCGGCAGTCTTTCTACAACCAGTGGTGTATATACATACCAAACCGCTTACGGGAAATTTATTTTGGATTTTACAGATAAGTCAAACATTACCTACAAGTTTGAACTGGATCGTGATGCAGACATTGTAAAAGACCTTACCTCTAATCAAAACATATCTATGACGTATAGCATAACATTTAATGATGGCCAAACAAAAAATAGCGATAGTAACACTGTTGATGTAAATGTTACTATACAAGGCCAAGATGCGCCTGTGTTTAAAAATGAAACATTTACAAGCAGTACATTTACGGGTATTTTTGATATGGATAATAAAACAGCTGACGTGCTTTCTGCTAATCAAAGCCTTACCCATACAGGTACATTTACGGCAAGAGATTCAGATGGGGAAATACTGGCATTCAGTGGCGGAGGTACAGGCTCTAAAGGTGGCAGCTTGACTGTAAATGCAGATGGTAGATTCAATTATACATTTGCCGCAGGTGATACCGCAAAAAGTTTGGAAAACTTTAACGAACGTTTTACTGTAAGAGTAACAGACAGTACATCACTTTCCGACAATGCGTATGTAGATGTTACATATAATCATGAGATGAATCAACTGCAGTTTATACTTAACACAGATGCCGTGGCATAAATCACCACTTTATCCGCATACAACGTATACGTATCTTTTATACCCATAAAACCCAGCACCAAGACAATACCGTGCAACAGGAAGGAGTCCCCCATGGCAGGCACACGTTTTTTCCGCTTTATCCCCGCATTGGCTTTGCTGGCAGGTTTGTGCCTGCCCCAGTATGCAGGCGCAGAAGAATTTGTTTCGGTTAAAGACTCTGTAGACTTTACTTTGCAGCAGCACCGCTCGCTTAAAGCCATACAGGAAAACCGTCAGGCTGTTATCCATGAACGTGACAGGGCAGAAAAAGGCTATTACCCCAGAGTGGATGTTTTTGGCGCAGTCGGCTATTCTTCCTACAGTGATAAAAGCACCCGTGCCCTTGGCCATGGGGCGGATACCAATTTTTACCCGGGCTACCGCGCGGGCCTTACCCTTACCCAACCCATATGGGACGGCTGGGCAACACGCAGCAAGGTGGATATTGCGGAAGAAACGTTAAATTCCATGACCCAGCGTGTGCTGGACAATGCCACAACTCTTGCGCTGGACGCTGTTATCGCGCACATCAATATTCTGCGCACCCAGGAAATTTACACACTTTCCCGCAGAAATACGGAAAGACACAAGCAGCTTCTGGATCAGGTTATTGACCGCCAGCGTACAGGGGCAGATAGCCTTGCGGACGTAAGCCAGGCCAGAAGCCGCTACGCCCGCGCACAATCGCAGGAAGCGGAAGCAAAAGATGCGCTACTTGCAGCAGAAATTTATTACTACCGCCTTACCACCAGGCAAGTGGGGCAGGTTATTTTAAGCCCTGTGGAAGCCCCTTCCTTCCCGTATTCCCATTATCTGGATGTGTTGCGTATAGCGGCGGAACAAAACCCCAAAGTTCTTGCTTTGCTGGCGGATATAAAAGCCTCGCAGGCTGGCAAGGAACTTTCCAAATCTGCCTACTACCCGGTTATTAATATAGAAGCAGGGCCAAACTATACATCGCGCGGTATTGGGGGCAAAGGGGAAGACTGGACACGTAGCATTGATGCCATGGTAACTGTACGCTGGAATATTTTTAACAGCGGCGCAGACCGTAATGCTGTGGAAGCCTCTAATTCCCGTATTCTTCAGGCACGCCAAACCTTGCTGGATTTTGAAGACGAACTGGCAGGCGCAGTGGAAACATCGTGGGTATCCCTTGAAACCGCGGTGGACCAAACCCGCCTGTATAAAGAAGCGTCAACCTACAGCGCAGAAACCCTGCGGCATTATAAAGAACAGTTTTTGCTTGGCCAGCGTTCTATTCTGGACGTTTTGGACGCGGAAAATGAACTGTATAACAACTCCGTGCAGTCTATCACCAGCCAGGGCAATATTCTTGTGGCCACGTACCGCCTTGTGGCTCTTACAGGTAACCTGCTGGCGGAAATGGGTGTGGCTTCCCAGGAACTGCTGGTAACGCCTGCCAGCACCTTTACGCCGGAACAGGAAGCTTTTATGGAAGATGAAACCCTGCGCCGCCTTGGCCCTGTAAGGTAATACAGCCGCGTCATATATTGCCTTTATCCGCGTAGTGTACCCCGTACCTGCGCGGATAATTTTTGCCGCCACCAAAATACACCGTAAAAATGTATCCCTAACGCGCGGTATAGATTGTTAAAGCAGTTTTAATCTTTGTTTCCAATACATATCCCAAAGCCGGGCAAAAATCCGCGTTTTGGGATATTTTTTGCTTTGCGCATTTTTCGGCATAATTATACGCAAAAAGATAAAAATTTTTTCAAAAAACGTATTCCTGGAAATACACGCCATAATGTTTTTTTGTTATATATTGGAATGATTGGAAAATAAATTTTTCCCTTTCTGGCACAAAGTTTGCTTAGAATAAGAGTTTTCACTTCCATACGCAGTAGAAAATGTGATGCTCTTTTTTTTAACAGCCCAATCCATTCTTATGGAAAGGGTTTTGCCACATTCATGGAGGGATTATGATTGGTCAGGCTCCTATTGGTTTTGAGGCAATGATAGCATTCGGCTGGATTGCGTTTTTTCTGATTGTTGGCGTTGTATTACGGCAAAAAGTGGCCCTGTTTCGCAAGTATATGGTCCCTGGCTGTATGATGGGCGGTTTTCTGGGTTTGGCCGCTTTTAACTTGGGAATGTTAGACATTGGTTTACTGAAAATGGACGCGGGTGTTCTTAACACTATTGTGTGGCACTTGTACAGCCTTACATTTATCTGCTTTGGCCTGAATGGCTTTGGTGGCGCACCGCAATCTGCGGATGGAGGAAACAGCCGCTTTAAAACCATGATGTGGGGGGCTTTTTTTCTTGCCTTTATTATGGCTATGGTCAATGGGCTGGGCAGTGCTATAGGTGTGGGTCTGGCGGCAATATGGAATAATTTTTTTGGCACCAATGTGCTGGAAACCTCCGGCTTGCTGCTTTCCACAGGTTTTATCGCAGGCCCCGCACCAGCCATGACCCGCGGTATAATTTACGAACAGGCCGGTTACGCCGGTATGGCCCAACTTGGGCAGGTTTATGGTGGCATGGGCTTTTTGGCCGCCATGTTTGCCGGTGTGCCTATTGCTAACTACCTGCGCAGAAAAAAGGGTGTCACAAAGGAAGGGCTTTCTGCCAATTCGGAAGAAGGCTACGCCATTTACAATAACCCCAAGGACCACCCCGCGGGCTTTCTTACCCTTATTTCCAGTAATACGGATACCATGACTTTCCAGGTTTGTCTGGTTATGGGCACATATTTTCTTGCGTACCTCATTTATCAGGTTTTAGGTTTGTTTGTGCCTCCCAAGGTTATGGGTATGCTGTGGAGCTTGTACCAGTCTATTGGTTGCCTTTTTGTGGGTATGCTGGTGCGTACAGTGTTTGTGGACAGACTGTTTAAGTGGGACAGATTTGTGGACCGCGGTCTGCACGCGCGTATCACCAACGTGTGTGTTGACCTTGTGGCAACCGGCGCGCTTATTGCCATAAGCCTGGGTGGTATGGCAGGCCTGTGGGGCCTTATTATTACAGGCAGTGTGCTTTGTATGGTGTCTTTTGCGGCTGTTATCTGGTTTTTTAGCCGTAAGTTTAACGATGCCCACTACCCGGCGGAACACTTCCTTGCAGCATACGGTATGGCATGCGGCACGGTTTCCAGTGGGCTTGTGCTTTGCCGCATTGTAGACCCGGAATATAAAAGCACCGTACCCATTGAAATGGGCTTTTTCAGCCTTATTAATATGGGCTTTAGTTTGATTATGACGCCAATCACCACACCATTTGCTTTTGCCCAGGTTTACTACGGCAAAACATTCTGGCCTGTACTTAATCTGCAATTTGTCATGCTGGCTATATGGGGCCTTGCGCTTATGTTGCCTTTCTGGCGCAAAACTCGCACAAAAACCCCATGGTTCTAAAGCATTTCCAGTACATGGGCATATTTTCCAATCAATAGAAAAATGCCCAGAAACACAAAAAATGCCCTGCCACTGCCAAGCCCTGCCGGCTGGAGAGTGGCAGGGTGTTTTTGTGTTTTCTGCCGTTTTTTCCTGTACCAGACCGGTTTTCCCGTAACTTGATTTTCCCGGAAAAGACGGCTATAATAAAAAATGTACTTTTGCTTAAAAGCATCAGGCTTGGCAAAACTTACATGGAAAATTTTATGGACCCCGTATCTTCACTTTTACTTTGGAGGCTTTTGTGAATCGTTTATCCAAACTCGCTCTTGCGCTGTGCCTTACCCTTTCTATGGCTGGCTCTGCGTTTGCCGCACCTTTGGTTGTGGCGCATGACACCAACTTTAAACCCTTTGAATTCAAAGATGAATCCGGCAAGTACACCGGGTTTGATATTGAACTCTGGGCAGAACTTGCCAAACGCGCCGGTCTGGAATTTACCTTCCAGCCTATGGACTTTAACGGCATTATCCCCGGCCTGCAAACCGGTAATGTGGACGCCGCTGTGGCCGCTATGACCATTAAGCCGGAACGTGCTGAAGTTATCGATTTTTCTGACCCTTACTATGACACCGGCATTATGGTTGTGGTGCGCGCCGAAGACGCAGAAAAATACAAATCCCTGGACGACCTTGCCGGTCAGGTTATCGCTTCCAAAACAGGCACTGCCCCCGCAGACTACCTGCGTGATGAATTCAAACAAGCCAAAGAAGTAAAGCTGTTCCCCAATAATGACGGCATGTATTTTGAAGTTCTCACCAAGGGTGCAGAAGCTGCGTTCTTTGATGAATCTGTGGTGCGTGACTTTGCCAAAGCTTCCGAAGGCAAGCTTGTGGTTGTTGGCCCCCTCTACAAGGGCCAGTCTTACGGCATTGGCTTCCCCAAGGGCAGCCCCAATGTGGCCCTCATCAACAAGGCGCTTGCCGAAATGAAGGCCGATGGCGCGTATGACGCTCTGTATACAAAATGGTTTGGTATGGCACCTGTCACGAAGTAGTTTTTTTGTCTCGGGGTTGCCCGTTGGGTGGCCCCGAGACCTGGATTTTTTATAAGGAGTGCAGGCATGGCCTTTGAATTTCGCCCTGAAGTGATGTGGGATACATTACCGTTACTTGTGGGCGGCCTTGAACTTACTATTGGCATCACAATCGGTGGGCTTTTGCTGGGCGGCTTGCTCGGTGTTGCGGCTGGTCTTATTAACACTGGTAAAAACCGCTTTTTACGCCTTATCGCAACTGCGTATATAGAAGCGATACGCGGAACCCCCCTTATTGTTCAGGTAATGTTCCTGTATTTTGGCCTGCCCCTTGCGCTGGGCACACGCATCCCGCCGGTAGAAGCGGGCGTTATTGCCATAGGCGTAAACTCCGGCGCGTATATAGCGGAAATTGTACGCGGCGCTATTATATCTATAGACCACGGCCAACGGGAAGCCGCACGCTCCACAGGCCTTAATTCCTTCCAGGCCATGCTGCATGTTATCTGGCCGCAGGCTTTTCGCCGTATGATACCGCCGCTTGGTAACCAGTTTATTATTTCGCTAAAAGACACTTCCCTGCTTGTGGTTATAGGCGTGGCAGAACTTACCCGCCGCGGTCAGGAAATAATTTCCGTGAATTTCAGGGCATTTGAAATATGGCTTACTGTTGCCCTTTTGTATTTGTGTATGACGCTAAGTTTGTCTTGGGTGTTAAGACGCATAGAAAAAAAATTGAATTCCAGGGGTATGCGAAAGTCTGTGAAGGCGGTAAAAGAATGAAATAGCTGATGAATTTTGAACAAAATCGCCTTTTGAGCATCTTTCGAGCAAGCCAAAAGTAAAAACACAGTGTGTTTTGTTTCCAGGCAGATTTTAAATGGGGAACTTTTTTATCCAATTATATTTGTATGTTAGTATGTAAAGAAGTAGAAAAAGAAAAAAATCTAAAAAAAGTGTTTGACA
>CAZJOG010000031.1:14057-16590 GCA_964547565.1 uncultured Desulfovibrionaceae bacterium | reverse complement strand
AACGCTGCCAAAAATCTTCATCTAAAGGCCGCACAAAAGGTTCCAGCTCTGCAAGAACCCATTCTGTAAGCTGTTCGTAATGGGTGCTGTTTTCTTTAATGCGATAAAAAACAGGTGGTTTAATATCTGTGATAACAAGGCGATAAAAATAATCAAACAGGCCGCCTTCTATCACCTCCTGCCCAATCTGCTGTTTTTCTGCAGGGGAAAGGTGGGGTGTTTGTAATTCTAGCAGTAAAAAAGCCGCAATCATTTTATGCGCCTGTTTATCCACTTCATACAATTCCACAGGCCGCAGTTTATCGTTCCAGCGCCGCATGCTTGAGCCGGAAAACACAAACTGTAATAAGCTTTTGCGTATGGGCATCATGTCTCCCCCCAGAAAAAAAATCATTTTTGTATTTTACCTGCTCACGCCGTAAAACGCAAGGTGCGGGAAAATGAGGTTTTTCCCAAAAATCACACGTTTTCCCCACTAGCCAACCACGGGGGAGTGTGGTAGAAATAAAACAAACATATTCCTTTACCAAACCCGCAATATGGCCCATAAGGAGGCATTTTATGGCAAAAGAACAAAGACCTCTTGAAGAACTTTCCATGTGGCCGGAAACTTTGACTTTAATAAAAAAGGCGAAAGACGAACATATTGATACTGTTTGGGATCGCCTGGAAAGCCAAACCCCATTCTGCACATTTTGCGAGCAGGGTCTTAGCTGTTCCAAATGTATTATGGGGCCTTGCCGCATAAGCCAAAAATCCGGCAAACCCCTTGGGGTGTGCGGCGCGGATGCAGACCTTACGGTTGCGCGTAACTTTGGCCGCTTTGTTGCCGCCGGCGCTGCCTCCCACTCCGACCACGGCCGCGATGTTGTGGAAGTGTTGCACGCCATTGGCACAGGCGAAACAAAAGACTACACCATTAAAGACGAAAGCAAACTGCGCGCTATTGCCGCGGAGCTTGGCATACCTGCCGCAGGCAAGTCCACGCAAGAACTTGCCCTTGCGCTTGCGGAGCGGTTTTTTGCTGATTACAGTTCCACCAACAAATCTTTGGCCTTCTTTAAACGCCTTCCCAAACAGCGTATAGAGCTTTTGGAAAAATTAGGGGTTGCCCCGCGTGGTGTAGACCGTGAAGTTGTGGAAATGATGCACCGCACCCACATGGGTGTGGACTGCGACCCCATCACCCTCACCCTGCACGCCGCCCGCGTGGCCTTAAGCGATGGCTGGGGTGGCTCTATGATTGGCACGGAAGCCTCGGATATTATTTTTGGTACCCCCACCCCCAAAGCCAGCAAAGTCAACCTTGGCGCCCTGAAAAAAGACCAGGTGAACATCCTTGTGCATGGTCACAGCCCTGTTGTTTCTGAAATGATTTTAGCCGCCGTGCGTGACCCTGCCCTTATCGCCAAAGCCAAAGCCGCCGGCGCTTCAGGCATCAATCTTGCCGGACTTTGCTGCACAGGGAACGAAGTGCTTATGCGTCAGGGTATTCCCCTTGCCGGTAACCACCTGATGACAGAACTTGCCATTGTGACAGGCGCCGTGGAAATGATTGTGGCAGACTACCAGTGTATTATGCCCAGCCTTACCTCCATAGCCGCCTGCTACCACACCCGTTTTGTCTCCACCTCGGATAAAGCCCACTTCCCGGGCGGGGTCCACATTTCCTTCAATTACCACAATGCCCGCGAACAGGCCAACACCGTTGTAGAAATGGCTATTGAAGCCTTCACAAAACGGGACAGCAAACGTGTGCAAATTCCCTCCGAACCTGTTGAAATTATGACCGGCTTTTCTAATGAAGCCATTTTAGGCGCCCTTGGCGGTACACCCGCCCCCCTGCTGGACGCCATTAAATCCGGCGCAGTGGCCGGTGCTGTTGGTATTGTAGGCTGTAACAACCCCCGGCAGAAACAGGACGATGTCCATGTGCGTATGGCAAAAGAACTTATCAAAAATAACGTGCTTGTCCTGGTGACAGGTTGCGCCACCTCCGCCATGGGCAAAGCCGGCCTGCTTATGCCTTCTGCCGCCGATATGGCGGGCGAAGGTCTGGCCTCTGTCTGCCGCTCCCTTGGTATACCCCCGGTTCTGCACGTTGGCAGTTGCGTGGATAACTCCCGCATTATCCAGCTTTGCGCCGTACTTGCCAATGCCCTTGGTGTGGATATTTCCCAACTGCCCGTTGCCGCCAGCGCACCGGAATGGTATTCGGAAAAAGCCGCCGCTATTGGCCTTTACGCCGTGGCTTCCGGTATCCACACCCACCTTGGTTTGCCGCCACACATCACAGGCAGCGAAACCCTCACCAAACTGGCCCTTGGCGGCCTGAACGACGTTTTTGGCGCCTGCTTCTCCGTAGAAGCCGACCCCATCATCGCCGCCACAAACCTTATTCTCCTGATTAAACAAAAACGCACAGCCCTTGGGCTGGTGTAAGAGTTGTTGGGGGAAGGGGAGTAACCTTTTTTGTGGACAAAAAAGGTTCTCCCCTTCCCCCAAACCCCCTTTCCCTCTCCAAAAAAAACTT
>CAZJOG010000031.1:0-13957 GCA_964547565.1 uncultured Desulfovibrionaceae bacterium | reverse complement strand
CATGAAAATAGCATTCGCCGGCAAAGGTGGTGTTGGTAAAACAAGCCTGGCTGCATGGTTTTCCCAATACCTTGCCACAATGGGGCAGGATGTATGGCTTATTGATGCCGACACCGCCCCCTCTCTGGGTATGGCCAGCGGTCTTAAACCGGAAGAATTACCCGCGCCTTTGGCAAAACAGGAAGACCTTATACGCGAATATATTGGCGCAGAAGGCCTTATGTGTTTAAACCCGGATGTGGGCCCCCTTTTGGAAAAATTTGCCGTGCTTTTGCCTAGCCGTGCAGAGACAGGCAGACAGGCGTCTGGGCAAGCATTGGGGCAAGCATTGGGGCAGGCAGGGCGCGAAGGCCAGAAGCGCCTTATACTTATGGGCACTGTAGAAAATGCGCTGGGTGGCTGCGCATGCAGTGCCCACGCGCTGTTGCGGGCTGTACTTTCTGCCCTTGTGTTTGGGCAGGAAACAAGTGTTGTGATAGATATGGAAGCAGGTGTGGAGCATTTGGGCCGCGGTACTCTTGTTGGTATAGATGGTCTTGTAGTGGTAAGTGAAGCCACAGAGCGCAGTTTTTTTACAGCTGCAGAAGTAAGCCGCCTTGCGGCAGAAATGGGGATAAAAAAGCAGGTGCTGGTGATAAATAAAGCGCCTGGTACAGCCCAAAACCCCCGCGATTTTCTGGATAAAAGCGCGTTTAAAGACACGTTGACCCTCCCATGTCTGTTCTTGCCGAGACTTGCCGGTTTAGATACAATGGCTCTTACAGAAAGCAGTGTGCTTGGCATGCAAAACAAAGCAGAGCAGGCGCAGGTTGACGTTTTATGCCGTGAACTGGCAGAATATTTTGGCATTTGAAAATATTTTCAGGGACACCACATGACGCAGACTCCCGTTTTGCCTTTTACATCCGCCTTGCTTCTTGCAAGCCATGAAGATTATGTGGTGGTAGAACGTAATGCGCTGAAGGCAGAAGGTTTGCGCCAAATCCGTGTGGCTACAAAAGGCCTGGAAGTTGTGCGCCAGTATGCCAGAGAAGCCCAAAAGGCCCTCCCCCCGTCTTCCGAAGTTATTTTTTGTGCACCAGAGCTGGAAGACATGGGCGCCATGGCCTTTGTGAAGCTTTTAAGGGCGCACCCTTTGCTGGCGCATTTGCCGCTTATACTGGTAAGCAGTGCCAAACCCGGGGAAACGGAAAACCTGCTTTTACAGCATGGTTTTGATGCGGTGCTTACCCGCCCCTTCACGCGGGCTATTTTGCAATCCACCTGCCAGCTGGTGTATGAAAAAACCAAAGCACGCCGTGCCGCTATTGTGCAGCAGGTGCAGGCGACGAAAACTATCCCCTCCCTGGAGGAATACAAAAAACGTTTTTCTGCTTTGGAAGCCGTGCAAAAAGAAAATCTGGACGGTGAACAGGCCTACAGGCAGGGGGTTACTTTTCTCACCGCCAAGGAATACGAAAAAGCCATCCCTCTTTTGCAAAAAGCGACTGTGGAAGTGGCGTGGAGCCCGGATGCCAACCTTGCTCTTGCTGGTATCTGGCATATGCGCCGGGAAGAAGAAAAAATGCGCGATGCCCTGCTGGAAGGCATACGCGCCTGTATGTATCTGGGTGCATGGGATAAAGCCCAGTACATAGCGGGCAAGCTTTCCCCTTTGTGGCTTTCTGCGCAGGGGGGCTATCCTTTTTTACGGGAGCGTGAAGCCGCCATCCGCCACGGGGATATGACCCAGGCGGCGCGTATTCTTACGGCATTTGAAGACTTTTTCCCGGAAGAAAAAACAACTCTTGTGGAAAACTTGTATAAAACATGCCTTGCCCATGAGTTTGCAGAAAACGCGGTGCAAGAGCTGGCCGCTGCTTTAACCCGTGAGAACCTGCCGGATTTGGCCCGGAAGCTTACGCAAAAAATGGCCCAGACCATGCCCGCAGGAGGCCGTGGGGACAAAACCGGCAAAAAGCGCAAAAAAAACAGCAGGCATGGATCTGCCCCCTCTGCTGAACAAACTGAGTGGGCAGAAAGTGAGCCAGAAGACGGGGAGGAAGGCCTGCCCCCCATGGAAAGAGCGGAAAAAGCCATCTTTGGTGACCCTGCTTTTGCTATAGAACCACTGGGTGGTGCGGACGAGGATATAAAGCCGTCCCGTTGCGATGCATGGGCTGTGGTGCTTATGGTCATACGGCTTTACAGGCGTAAAAAGAAACAAAAATAACCGGCTGTACACACAAGGGAAAGGGTTATGCCACCCAAAAAAACGTATTCCATAACAGAACAGCTGGATAAACTATGGGCTGACATGCCGTCCTGGCCATCCCTGTCCCAAGGTCTGGAAGCTTTTTTGCCTGCCTCTTTGCAAAGTATGCTGGCGCATACGCAGTATGACAAAACATTACCCGCGCAGGCGGTGTATGCCCCCCTTGGTCTGGTTTTACGGGAGGGCGCTTTTGACAGGGACACGGCCTTTAATCTGGCGCTTTTTTCTGCCCTTGCCTACACGGGGGATAAAGGCCCGTATGGAGTTCCCGCTGTCCTGCGCAGTTTGGGGCAAGGTATTAACCCGGCCAGAGTAGGGAAAAAGGGCAGTATACCTGCTTCTTTTATTGCCCGGCCACTTAATGGGTCTATGGACAGGCAGCTTTTTTTGCCCACCTTGTACTCTTTGGAACGCCAGCTTGCTGTGCAGGCGCATATAAGTTCAAACGCAGACACAGCGGTGCTTTTTTTCCAGGGAACAGAAAATGTGCTGAACATTATTTTAGATTCCGCCCTTACCCCGCTTGCAGATACGGAATTACCCCGCAGTTTCCAGGCACTTTTGGAAACCGGTATGCCTGTTGCGGAAAATTTACTTGCCCAATTGCCTTTAGGTGTTGCGCCGGAAGAGCTGAACAGTTTTTTTGCGCACAAACACAGCATAGCCAGCTACCTTATGCAGCCACAAGTGCAGGGTTTGCATACAGGGTTTGCTATTATTATGGGGGCGTTTCTTCACTCCCCGTCTTTCCAGAGTATGTTGCGGGCCCATAATCTGGCAGAAAAACGGGTGTTTTGTACAGGGCACAGTCTGGGGGGAGCACTGGCTGCGCTTATGGCCAATAGCCTTCAATCTTTTTGCCATAAGCCTGTGTTTGTATACACATATGGTTGCCCGCGTCTGGGGGAGGCAAATTTTGTGCAAACCATGCACCCGCGCCTTACCCATTACCGCCTGCTGAATAATAACGACCCTGTTCCCTGGATGCCGGACCTACCTGCATGGCGCTCCCATGGGCAGGCGTTTTGGCTGGTGGACAGGGCAAACACCACACAGCTTTTGCCCCAGCCGGATTCTTTTTCTGTTGGTTTGCCTTTTGCAGAGCCCTGGCTGCCCAACCCGCTGGACCATTCCATGCGTGCGTATGTGGAGCGTTTGGCAAACGTGCGTACAAACGCCCCTCTGGCAATGTGAAGCACCCAAAAGTTATTCAACGCTTGAGTCGTTTAACAGGCGTTCCAAATCCAGCAGGATAAGCAGGCGTTCATCCAGTTTACCCACACCTTTGATGTATTCAGAACCAATGCCTGCCACAACGGCAGGTGTGTCTTCAATGGTGCTTTTGGGTATACGCAATACTTCTGAAACCGCATCTACCAGAAAACCCACAAAACTTTGGTGCATTTGCATAACAATAATACGGGAATGGCTGGTAAGTTCCCCATCCGGCATGCCAAAACGCTTACGCAGGCCCACAACAGGCAGCACGGTACCACGCAGGTTAATAACCCCTACAATGTGGTCTGGCACATGGGGCACCTGGGTTATTTGCACAAGGCGGATAATTTCGCTCACAATAAGGATATCCACACCAAATTCTTCTTCCCCAAGCCTGAAGGTGACAAGCTGGATAAGGTCATCATCCTGCATCTGGTCAGAATCGTGGCTGGCTATTGTTCCATCACTCATATTGCCTCCGGGTGAGCACACAAAAATTTTATCTGTACACAAAAAACATACGGCGGATAACCCGTTCTATGGGTTTTGTATGCGGTATACGGGGAATTTTTTTGGTTTTTATACCGCAAAAACCCTGCACCTGCAAGTGTTTGCTCTACTGGAGCAAGCGTGTTTCTCCCATCTGGGGGATGGGTGTGCTATACGGGGCGTTTACCCCATTAAACAACACCCCCACATTTTCTATTTCTATCTGCACGGTATCCCCTTCCTGTATGGGGCCTACGCCCTTGGGGGTTCCGGTAAGGATAAGGTCACCGGGCAGAAGCGTCATGATAGAAGAGAGATAACTCACCAGTTCCAAAGGTTTAACAAGCATGTCTTCCAGTTTGCCTTCCTGCCGCACCTGGCCGTTAATAACTGTCCGTATGGCAGAATGTAAAGGCGGGGCAACGGTTTCTATCCATGGGCCAATGGGGCAGAACGTATCATAGCCTTTGCAGCGGCCAAACATGGGTTCCCCTTTTTGCAAGTCCCGCGCGGTGACATCATTGGCGCATGTGTAGCCAAAAATGTAGTCCGCCGCTTCTTCCGGCTGGATATGGCTGCATGCCTGGCCCATAACAATGGCCAGTTCTGCTTCATAATCCACCTGCCCAACATGGGGTGGCAGGACGATGGCCTGCCCATTGCTGATAATGGCACTGGGGGGCTTTAAAAAGAACGCTGGTTCCTTACGCAGGCTAAAATTCAGCTCCGCCGCATGGTCCGCAAAATTTAACCCCACACAAATAACTTTGGAAGGGGCTACAAGCGGCAAAATACGCACTTCAGCCAACGCAAGAGAACGGTTAATACCTAAATGGCTCTGCAAGCAGGTAAGACGCCCTTCCCCTGCCTCCTGGTCTTCTTCCAGCGCGGCATAAAATGCACGGCCCTGATGTTCTACTCGAAGTATACGCATAGTATTCCTTTCGGTTTTTCCGGGAAGAAAGTTAGGTCTTGTGGGGGAGGAATTTCTTTTTTTTACACAAGGCTTATAACAGGCATAACAATGGGGTCACGGTCCAGAACATCCCGGAAAAAGCGGCGCAGTTGTGTGCGTATTCCATCGTGCAGTTTACCGGGGTCAAGGCGTGGCAAAGATTCAAGCTGGTCCAGTATAAGGCACTTGGAGTCTTCCAGAATATGGTCGTAGCGTTGCTCAAAAACAAAACCGCGGGAAATAACTTCCGGCCCGTAAAGCACCTCACCCGTTGCCTGGGCAATCACAAGCACCACAATCACAAGGCCCTCATCCCCAAGCAGGCGGCGCTCCTTCAGGACAAGGCGGCCTACGTCGCCCACGCCTTTGCCGTCTACCAGAACGGATTCTACTGCAATGGCAGGCTCCCGGCGTATAGTCTCTGCCGTCAGGGTAATGGGTTGGCCGTTTTCCAGCAATATGGTGTTTTCTTCCAGCACACCATGCTGCATGGCCAGTTCACTGTGCAGGACAAGGTGGCGGTATTCGCCATGCACAGGGATAAAATACTGGGGTTTGGCGGCTGTAAGAATGGCGGCAAGCTCTTCTTCACATGCGTGGCCTGTGGCGTGGATGGTGCGTTTGGCGTCGTTAAAAACGCGCGCGCCTTCTTTATACATTTGGTCTACAAGGCGGGAAACCGCGCGGGCATTGCCCGGTATAACCCGCGACGACATAATGACTGTGTCCCCTTTTTGCAGGGATATTTGTTTATGTTCCCCATTGGCTATGCGGGTAAGCGCGGAAAGGGGTTCCCCTTGGGAACCTGTGGCAATAAGTACGGTTTTTTCCGGGGAAAAAGCGGAAAAAGAGGCTGCGTCTGTGTAGACATTATCGTATCTTTCCAGCAGGCCAAGGTTAATGGCTTTTTCCATATTGGACGAAAGGCTGCGGCCACTGATAAGAATGGCGCGGCCACATTCACGCGCAAGTTCCAGCACAGTGCGTATGCGGTCAATATGGCTGGAAAAAAGGGTAATAACAATACGGCCCTGCGCGGCGTGGAAAATTTCGCCCAATGTCTCACGCACCGCACATTCCGGGCGGGAATGGCCTTCTTTTTCGATATTGGTGGAGTCGGAAAGTAAAAGGCGAATCCCCTGCTTACCCGCAAAACGGGCTATATCTGCGGGTAAATCCCGTACAGGGCCGCTTAAGGGAGCAGGGTCCAGCTTAAAATCCCCGGTGTGGATAATTTTACCCACAGGTGTATCCACAGCCAGCGCGCACCCCTGCGGGATAGAGTGGGTGACAGGCAAAAACGTAAAGCGCATGTCCCCCAGTGTGGCAGTGGTGTATTCGTCCATGGGGTGCAGGGTAACACGCTCCATAAGACCGTGTTCCGTAAGTTTATGTTCCGCAAGCGCAAGGGTAAAGGGAGAACCGTAAATATCCAGGGATTTATAATGGGGCACCAGCCAGGGCAGGGCGCCTATATGGTCTTCGTGCCCGTGGGTAAGCACAACACCCAGCATACGGTCTTTATCACTGACAAGGGAATCAAAACGGGGAATAATAACATCAATCCCCAAATGATAATCCAGAGGGAACATAAGACCGCAATCCACAAGGACAACGCCTTCAACGCTTTCCCATTTCTGGCAGTTCAGGCCAATTTCCCCAAGGCCGCCAAGGGGTGTAATAGTAAGGAAGGGTTCATTTTGCATAGGGGGCTCAGGGGGCGGGGTTAGCCTGTGGAGAAGATGGGGTTGGGCTTGTATTGGAAGACGGAGCAACGGAGGGGCCAGAGTCAGAACCAGACGCAGAACTGGACGCAGGGGCAGAATCAGAACCAGAACCAGAACCGGACGAAGGCGGCAAAAGCAGCAAAGGGGTATCTTCCGTAGCAGAGCCAAGGGAAACACCCTTGTCTGTGGGCGTAAGAGGCAGGTTTGACTGTTCCCCGTTTACAACAGGGCTAACAGGGCTTGCGGGGGCAGTTGGCTGGCTGGGGGGCATAAGCAGGGGCATGCCGGCGCCGGAAGGTTTGGTTATGGAAGGCGCGGAAGGGGGAATAGCGTCCTGCGCAGGCAGGGTTTGGTTTTTGGGGGGCATGGCAATGCCGCCACCCGGCATGCCGCCTGTGCTGTGGTTGTTGATAAAGTGGTCCCATTCTTCATGGGAAATAAAGGTATCTTTGTCCAGATCAATACTGTCAAACGCAATACGCGGCATATTGGTGTTAACAGCGTGGAATTCTTCCCAGGAGACTTTGTGGTCTTTATCGGCATCCAGGGCATTAAAACGGTCATCCGCCAGAGCAGAAAAAGGAACAAGCAACAAACAGGGTAAAAAAAGGAAAAAACGCATGGTAGAGGCTCCGAGATGGAATGGGGAATAATGGGAGAGCAGTCAGCTTTCCCGTGGTTTAAGGGGTAACCACTGGCGCAGGGTATGGGCCAGAGCTTCAGGGTCAATAGGTTTGGATATGTGGCCATCCATGCCGGAGTTAAAGCTTAGTTCCTTATCTTCTTCAAGGGCATGGGCGGTCATGGCAAGGATGGGGACGGGGTTTTTTCCCGCACTTTTTTCCCATTCCCGCATGCGCCGGGTAGCTTCAAGGCCGTCCATTTCCGGCATTTGTATATCCATAAGCACAAGGTTGTACGTTTTTTGCTGAAATTTTTCCAGTGCATCGCGGCCATTTTGCGCAATATCGGGGCTTAGACCGTGCAAGTTTAAAAGCTCTTCCGCGATAAGCTGGTTAATCAGGTTGTCTTCCACAAGCAGCACTTCCCCTTGCAAGGGGGGGTGATCTTCAGGCTGGTTGTTTTCACGCGGCCCTCTTGTCCGGGTATTCTCGCAGACTAAGAGCGCATTGTAAAGAGCTGATGCATTCACCGGTTTTTGGAGTATGGCATCAAAAAGATGCGGGTATACGGGGTCTGCCTCATACAAATACCCGGTCACAAGGATGATGCGTATGGGGCTTTCTGTAGGAAATTGGCGTAGTTGCATGGTAGTTTTGGCGCCGTCAAGCCCCGGCATTTTCCAGTCCATAAACACAAATGTATACGGATTTGCCTCCGTATACGCTTTTCTGACAAGTTGTATAGCTTCCAGCCCGCTTGAAGCTTCATCCACATCCAAATACATATTTTCCAGCATTTCCCGCAAAATAAAGCAGGCAGCCGGATTATCGTCCACCACAAGGGCGCGCATTCCCTCCAGACTGGGCATAAGAACATTGTCTTCCAGGGCGCAGGAAGGGGCAACGGGCAGGCGCAGGGTAAAGAAAAAATCACTGCCCACATTTTTTTGGCTGCGTACTTCCAGCTTGCCGCCCATAAGCTCCACAATACGATGGGCCAGCGCAAGGCTAAAGCCTGCACCGCCAAAACGCCGCGTGAGGGAATTATCCGCCTGGGTAAAGGGGACAAAAAGGCTTTGCACTTCTTCTTCATCCATGCCTATGCCTGTATCATGCACATGGAAGGTAAGTTTTGCATAGCCGTAAGGGGCTTTTTCTTTTTGTGTTTCTGTGGCGTCTGGGGGTAAGTCCTCTGTATAGCCATCAAGGGCAAGGATAATTTCGCCTTTTTCTGTAAATTTTATGGCATTACTTGCAAGTTTAAGCAAAACCTGTGTAAGGCGCACATCGTCCCCTATAACATGCATAGGCACTTGCGGGGAAATACGGAAAAGCATTTCCAGTTTTTTAGATTCCCCACTTGGGGCAATAAGTACGGATAAAGAGGAAAAAAGTGTTTCAAGAGAAAATGCGTGTTTGGCAAGTTCCAGTTGCCCGGTTTCTATACGCGAAAAATCCAGTATATCATTAATAAGGTGGAGCAGGTTTTTAGAGGCCGCGTTTATTTTTTCCACATAATCTTTTTGTCTTGCGTCCAGATTTGTGCGGGAAAGTAAATGGTTTAAGCCCATAATGGCATTCATGGGTGTGCGTATTTCATGGCTGATATTGGCCATAAACCAGCTTTTTGCATTGCTCAGGCTTTCTGCCATATTTTTGGCTTCCAGCAGGGCGCGGGATTTTTTATGGGCGAAAATACTATAAATAATCCCCGCCAGCAGACAAATAAGCAAAAGTGAACCCAGCAAAATAAGATTAAGGAAATATTGCACAGGTTTCAGCACTGTTTGCAGGCCAGAGAGTGTGACAACTGTCCAGTCTGTATCTGCCACCGGGCTTATGGAAACCAGAGCTTTTTGCTTGTCCCAGTCTGTGATAAAAGAATTTCCCTGATGTTTTTTTAAATCCTGGAACCATTCTTCGCTCTGCATACTGTACCGCAGGGTAAGGTCTGCATTTTCATGCAGCAGCACCGTGCCGTTTTCATCTATCACAAAAAGCTGGCTGTCTGCGGCGGGTTTTGCAGAGCTGATAAGATCCTGCGCCACGCCGGACAAAGGAACATACACAGCAAAAACCCCTATGGGGGTGTTTTTGTCTTGTGCAAGCACAGCTTCTGCAACAGACACAAGGGGGGTATCTGTCTGGCGGCCTACAATGGGGGTGTATGTGGATTCTTTCAGGGCCATGGCGTCCTGAAAATACGCTCTGTCTGTTACATCCACGCCTGTTATTCTGGAGTCTGTACTCAGGATAATTTTCCCTTCTGCGCTTATCATGGCAAAAGCGCCAATTTTTTTTGTGCGGGTATATAAATCATCCAAATACGTTAAAAGATTGCTTTCTGCTTCCCTGAATTTTTCATCCGTCGGGTTGTGTTTTTCCCAGCGTTCCAGAAAAAGCCTGCTGCTTTCCGACTGCGCGTGTATACTTACCAGCTCGTGCAGGTGTTTAAGCTCCAGCGCTATTTTGTGCGCGCTTATCTGGGCTATTGCCAGTTGCCTTTCTGACAGAGCGCTGATAAGTTTTTCCTGGGAGTTTTTATAAAAAAGGAAACTTCCACCTGCTATGGCTAAAACACCAAGCAGGCTTACTGCAACAAAAAGGGCATGTTTTGTTCTCTTTTCCATACCATACAGTATGAAGAGGCCCATGGAAAATGTCAAACCTTTGCGTATTATAATCTTTATACACTTAAAACTTTTTTTCTCCCTTCCCTTTTACCTGCAAAAATACCCCTATGCCCACAAGCCGCGCTATCCTGCATATTGATATGGATGCCTTTTTTGCCAGCATTGAACAGCTTGATCACCCGGAATACCGGGGCAAGCCGGTTATTGTGGGCGGGCAGGAACGTGGCGTGGTAAGCACCTGCTCCTACGAAGCCAGGGTTTTTGGCGTGCGTTCCGGTATGGCCTCTTCAGAAGCACGCAGGCGTTGCCCGCATGGCATTTTTATTGCGTCAGGCATAAAACGGTATGTGGAAGTTTCCCATATTGTGGGGCAGGCTATTGCGCCGTTTTCCCCATTGATAGAAAAAGCCTCTATAGATGAAGCGTACCTTGATGTCAGCGGCATGGAGCACCTTTATGGTTCATGGGAAATGTTGGCGCAAGCCGTACAAAAAGCCATAGCAGAGGCCACAGGTGGGCTGACAAGTTCCATAGGCATTGCGCCAGTGAAGTTTTTGGCCAAAATAGCGTCTGAAGTGAATAAACCGAATGGCATTTTTGTGCTGCGTGAGGCACAGATTGAGTCCTTTGTCCGCCAGTTGCCTGTTGGCCGTATCCCGGGTGTAGGCAAAAAATTTGAAGCCACCCTCGCCAAAATAGCTGTGCACACCTGCGCGGATGTGCTGTTGTACCCGGAAGGATTTTGGGAGCGCCGTTACGGCAAAATGGGCAAAGCCCTTTATGCGCGCGCGCTGGGGCAGGATGAAAGGGAACTTGTGCCCTACAGAGAAGCAAAGTCTGAAGGCTCAGAACATACCCTTGCCCAGGACACCCGCGATAAAAACGAACTTAAAACCTGGCTTTTTAAACAGGCGGAACGTGTGGGGCGCTCTTTGCGTAAACACGGCTTTAAAGGCCGTGTTGTGACCCTGAAAGTTAAATACGCCAGCTTTATCCAACTGACACGCCAAACCCAGCTTTCCCACCGTACCAACACCACAGAAACCATTTACGAGGCTGCTGCGGCTTTGCTGGATACCCTGAACCTGACAGAGCCCGTGCGTCTTATTGGCCTCAGTGTTTCAGGCTTTGAAGAAAAAACAAAACCCAGACAGCTTTCCCTGTTTGAAGAAGAAAAAAAAGAAGAACAGCAGGAAAAAAAACGTCTGGCTGTTGACAGTATATTAGACGCCCTGCAGGCAAAACACGGCCCCCAGGCCCTTATCCGCGGGCGTGTGTTTAAAAAAGAAAACAAACCGTAGGGTATTCCCGTAAGAATAATACGCGCAGGAAAAAAATTTAACAATTTCTGGAAAAGGAGAACAGCATGGTCACATACAGCGCCATAGAAACCCCGGTAGGGTTGTGTTACTTTGCAGAGGAAAATGGCAGCCTCACCCATAGTGGTTTTGATGTTTGCCCGGGCGAACGCGGGGAAACACCCCTTCTCAAAGAAGCAAAAGCGCAGTTTAAAGCGTATTTTGAAGGCACTCTGCAGAGTTTCCACTTGCCCCTTAACCCCCGTGGCACAGATTTTCAAAAAGCCGTCTGGGCTGCCCTTACGGCTATCCCCTATGGACGCACCACCACATACGGGGCTATTGCAGCGGCCGTGGGTAACCCCAAAGCCTGCCGGGCTGTGGGCGGCGCCAATAACAAAAACCCTCTGGGGATTATTGTGCCCTGCCACCGTGTTATTGGCGCGGATAAAAGCCTTGTGGGGTATGCTGGAGGCTTGGGGATTAAAAAATGGCTTTTGGAGCATGAGGCCAAATTCTGCGGGCAAAAATAAACGTGGCCTGCAAATAAAAAAACCCGCCTTTTGCAAGGCAGGTTTTTGCACCAGAATGGGCAGTAAAGCTTACTTCTTGGTGATAGAGGAAATAATGGCGGGCAGTTCAGGGGCGTTGCCTGTTAAAACAACCAGGAAAACATTCTGGTCGTCAGCCGGGATGATGGTGTAGTTGGCTTTCATGCCATTGCCAGCGTCCATGGTGAAGGTGTAGTTGCTGCCTTCTTCTTTCACTTCTGCACCGGGAATCTGGGAAGCAGCGGCGGTGGCAAAGTCTTTTGCGCTTATGCCATTGGTCGGAGAAAGGGTGATAACAATAGCGGTTTGGTTATCGGGGGCCATCAGGGTAGCGGCACCGGCAGTTTCCATGGCATTCCAGCCATCGGGCACGTCAACGGTAAAGGTAGGGTAGTCTTTTACAGCGGCAAAAGCAGGAAAAGCCATAGCAAGAGTAAGAGCCATGGAAAGCAGAATTTTCTTCATAATCTTTCTCGAATATGTCTAATAGGTGAGTCACTCCAAAGTTGGAGAAAGTGCCGGCCCCATGCCGGCTTTGTTTTTGTGCCTTATGTTGCTTTTTGTGTCAAGGTTTATATCTGCTTATAAAATATGTATGAAAAAAGCCCAGTTATAGATTGTTTCATACAAAGACACACAAAAAAACTATGGCAAAAACGCAGTGTTTCCCGCAGAAAAGCTATACAACATGGTGATGCAGAGGGCACGACTGCAAAAAACTTAAGATAATTTGCGCCGCTTTTCTATAAATTCTACAAATGCACTTGCCTGACGTTCCAAATACGATTGGCTTGCGTCAAGAGAAAGTTTGCCATCCTTTACCTGACTAAACGCATTGGCAACAGTAAGGCGCGGCTGGTTCATAATATCCATATTTAAAAAACTCAAAAGGGTTACCAGATGGTCCTGGGCAATGGCTGTGCCGGATGTACCGGGGGTTATGCCGCTTATGGCAGCCGGTTTGCCTGCCAGTACATTCCCTTTGTTTTCCCCCCAGGGGCGGGAAAGCCAGTCTACAAGGTTTTTAAGCGCGGAGGGGAAAAAGTGGTTATGTTCGGGCGTAAAAAACCATATCCCGTCTGCCCCAAGCACTTTTTCCCGGATACGGGTGACAGAAGCAGGTGCAGGAAACTCAATGTCCTGGCTGAGCAGCGGGACATCGCTGTAGGTTAAAATTTCATACTCCACGTTTTTTCCCAGAATGTCTGCGGCTTTTTGGGCCAGTTGCAGGTTAAGGGAATCCTGACGCTGTGAACCGACTATAGCAAGAATTTTTACGCGATCCATGGTGTTCTCCTGTTGTGAATGGTGTGTTGCAGGAAGAGAAAAATACTGGTTGTACCTCTGCCATTTATTTTATGTATACAGCAGGGTAGACATTAAAAAACCAGTTTCATTATACCCGAGGATACAGAAACTGGCAAGGAAAGAAAAAGGTGAGGAGAAAATAAAAGGAAAGGGCATAGCCTGCCCGCAAAAGTAAAATATGGCGGAGACGTACAGGAGTCGAACCTGCCGTGGACTTTTACACCCACCACTGGTTTTGAAGACCAGGCGCCACACCGGTGACAGAACGCCTCCGCAGGTGTGCACAGTGGTATATGGACCACTATGCCCAAAATATATCTGCCCGTAAAGGCAGGGGATTGCAGAGTGAAGAGGTTATTTTTTTTCTTCTTCTGCGGGTTGGTTGTGTTTGGGGTCGGTTTTTTGTTCAGGCGGGGCGGGCCGCACATTATAGCGGATGCTTTTTATGCTGCCGTGAAAATGTTCATACGGGCCATTTTCCAACTGCCATGCGCTTTTTACTTCTACAGGAAAATGCACCTGACCGCCAGTTTCATACTGCTCCACATGGTATTGCCAGGGGCGGAGGGCATATTCATGGCCATTTGTGGTGAAGGGTCTGTTTTCGCATGTAAAGCGGCTCATACGGCCGTGCTTGTCAAAGAAAAAGCGGCCTTCCACAAAGTCCACAGGCGGGTTTTCCGGGGCGGCAGGTGCATCGGAAGAGTCAGCAGACAAGGGGGATACCGGGGGGGATAACGGGTCAGAAGGGGCTGGGGCAGAAGGTGAAACCGGCGGTTGTGTGGCTACGCAGGGGTATGTAAAACGGGCGGCTACTTCCCGCGAATCCACTTTTTCCCATTGGATAGCAGGGTGCAGGGCCATGCCGGGCATAAGAAATGCTTCTGCCAGAATTTGCGTC
>CAZJOG010000030.1:0-16828 GCA_964547565.1 uncultured Desulfovibrionaceae bacterium | reverse complement strand
TGAAATTCAGGCCGCGCTTGTCTACAATAGCAGAAACGCAGGGCCAGTAAGATTCCGGGTCTGCTTCTTTGATTTTATAAAAGATATTAAGGACTTCCCGCACCCATACACGCATTTGACGCAAATCTTCCATGGGGACCATCAGGAAGTTGTCGTTCAGGCTGTATTTGAGTTTCTGGCGCTGGAGGATAACGTCCAGTTCTCCAAAGATATTCCGCCAGGAGGATTGGAAGCGTTTATCAATGGGGTTGCCAAGGGGGTGTAAAAGGGCGTACCAGCCTTGGGAGGAAGCGTAAGGCAGGCGTGTGTTGGCGTTCAGCAGGCTCCAGTTCAGGCTGGGCATGCCGGAGTGGGGAGGTTTGGGGGCATAGGTAAGGCCCGGGATATTGGCGCCTATTTCTGCAAGGCGGGGGTGTACCCATATTTCCAGCATTTTTTCTGGCGGTGGGACAGATTGCTGGGCCAGTTCGCTGTCCATGGAAAGGGAGAGAGATTGCCCAACGCCTACACGCAAAAGGCCAGGGAATGCCAAAAGGGTCATGGCAAGGGGATTAAATTTGGCCCATACATAAAGTTTGGCGAGGGCCAGAAGGGCATCGCTGGTAAAAAAGAACCACAGGGCTTGCTGGCCTTCGCTGTGAACATGCAGGCCACCGTAATCCTGGAGTGTTTGTGTGACGGAGACACTCAGGTCTCCTGTCCAGGAAAGCCACAGGATATAGCCCTCGGAGGTGATGGTCACTTCCTGGGACGCTACCTGACTTTCGAGAAGGCTTGCTATTGATGGCATACACTACCCAAGTTCCAGACGGAAGGAGAAACTTTTATGGACATAAACCGGATTTTGGAAGATCTGGAAAAATGCCCTGGTTATGCGGAAAATGTGGGCATGGTGCTTACCCATAAGGGGGTATGCAGGGCAAGTACCCGTGCGGACCTTGCCCGTGCCCATTGCCAGGTGGAGAGCATACTCATCCGGGTAGATGAGGCGGCTCTTGCCCGGATAGCGGCGGAAACAGAAGCCATGCCCGGTATTTTTAAGGCATGGGCTTTTGGGAAAAGTGGCCAGTTTTATCCGGGTGAAGAATTGCTGGTGCTGGTGGTGGCAGGGGATATACGGGAAAATGTGATACCTGCCTTCCGTGTTTTCCTTGACCGCGTGAAAAAAGAGGCCGTGAGTAAGAGCGAGAACTTAGGGTAAAAGCATTACCCTAAGCGTACATAAACTCTTCGGCATAAACAAAAAAAAGATGAGGGCGGCGGGAAGAAGGCCTATGTTGTTTGCCTGGTAAACCTACAGCGCCTTTCTCTCTAAAAACGCGCGGACAGAAGGCGGGCCGCTTGCTAAAAGTTCTTTGGGGGGGCCAAGGGCCAGCATGGTTTTTGTTTTATTGTCCAGATACAGGGCTTTATCGCCAATGGCAAAAATAGAAGCCAGTTCGTGGGTGACAACAACGGCGGTCATATGCAGGCTGGCACGCAGTTCCAGAATAAGTTCATCCAAAAGGGCGGAAGAGGGGGGGTCCAGACCGGCGGAAGGTTCGTCAAAAAACACAATTTCCGGGTCAAGGGCCAGGGCGCGGGCAAGGCCGGCGCGTTTACGCATGCCGCCGCTTATTTCGGACGGATAAAAGTATTCAAACCCGCCAAGGCCCACAAGGGAGAGTTTAAGGGCGGCAAGTTCTGTTACTTCTTTTTTGGAAAGTTTGGTGTAATATTCTAATGGCAGGGCCACATTTTCCAAAAGTGTGCGGGAAGAAAAAAGGGCACCGCTTTGGAAAAGCACGCCAATTTTGCGCATTTGGGCTGCGCGGGCGCTTTCTGTGCCTTCCCAGAAGTTTTGCTCACCGTAAAACAGGGAACCGCTCATAGGCCGCAGAAGACCCATAAGGGCGCGTAAAAGGGTACTTTTGCCGCAACCACTGCCACCCATCAGGATAAAAATATCGCCTTTTTCCACGTCAAAGGTAAGGTTTTGCTGGATAAGGCGAGTGCCGTAGCCAATGGTGAGATTTTGGGCAGAAATAAGGGTCATATTATACGCCCGCCAGAGTAAGCACCAGGGTGATAATGCTGGTGCTGATAATAATGCCCACAATAGAATCCACAACGGCGGCAGTTGTGGCGCGGCCAACACCTTCTGCGCTGCGGTCGCAGTGCAGGCCCTGGTAACAGCCGGACAAGGCAATAATAAAGCCAAACACCAGGGCGTGGAAAAGGCCAATAAAAATATAATTTGCCGTGAGGCTGTTAATGGTCATATCCCAGTAGGCAGCGGGCGCTATGCCAAGCATAAGTACTCCTACAAGCAATCCGCCTATAATACCCATAATATCTGCGTAAATAGAAAGAAGGGGAATCATAATCACAAGGGCCAGAACGCGCGGCAAAACCAAAAAGTCCATGGGGGAAATGCCCATGGCTGTAAGGGCATCTACTTCCTCATTGGTTTGCATACTGCCAATAATGGCGGCAAAAGAGGCACCTGTGCGGCCGGCAAGCACAATGCCCGTAAGAATGGGGGCCATGACACGCACCATGGCAATAGCCACAAAGGAGGCAATATAAATATCCGCGCCAAACATACGCAACTGGATGGCGCCCACAAAAGCCAAAATAAGGCCAAGAAGCAGGGTGGTGAGGGAAACAATAGGCAGGGCATTAAGGCCACATTCTTTGAGGGAATCCCAAAAATCACGGCGGCTCATGGCGGAGCGTCCGCTTATAAGGCGGAAAAAACTTTGCACAAATTCGCCAACAAATGCAAGGGCTTCTACAACACCAGGGCCAATAGCAACGGTTTTTTCTCCCACAGCCTCAACAAACGGGGTGGCAACTTCTTCTGGTTTTTCTGCGCTGGGTTTGCCGTTAAGAGAAAGTGTAAGAATTTGGGTAAGATCACGCGGTAAGGTGCTGGTATCCACAGGTATGGGTGGGGTATGGGCTTCTGCAAGGCGTATATAGTGGGTAAAACAGGCGATAAGGGTGGAATCCCAGCTGGTCAGGTTTTCTGTACGCAGGAGCAGTGACTGGGCAGAGGGAAGAAGGGAATCTGCCTGTTTGCGTTTAGGGGCAAGGGTGATCATTTCCGGGTTTTGGGTTTCCCATGCTCCGGAAGCGGTGAGTATAAGGGTATTCCCCTGGTACTGCACATCAAAATTAACCATAGAAATCCTTGCGATTACTTCTTGCAACACAACGAGAGGGAGGAGGCTATGCGTGTTGCTAAAGTGGTGGTGGAAAAACCTTCTATCAGGGGGAGGGAAAGAACCTGTCCTCCGTATGCTTCCACAAAGTCTTTGCCCACAATACGGTCTGGTGTCCAGTCCCCGCCTTTTACCAGAATATCCGGTTTGACGGTTTGGATAAGGGAAAGTGGGGTGTCTTCTTCAAAAATAGCGAGAAAATCTACGCTCGTCAAATGCGCAAGGACAAAAGCGCGGGCCGGCGCGGTGTTAAAGGGGCGGCCGGGGCCTTTATTCTGACGGGTAACGGAAGAGTCGCTGTTTAAGCCCAAAAACAGTATATCCCCCAGGGCGCGGGCGCGGGCCAGCAAGTCCACATGGCCCGGGTGCAGAATATCAAAGCAGCCGTTTGTAAAAACTATTTTTTTCCCGGAAGACCGGGCAGGCGCAAGGGCAGAATCTATAGCGCCCCACTCCAGAATTTTAGAATGTTTGAGGCCTGGCGCACTTGAGTCTGTTGTTCCCATTCTGCCTGTCCTATAAAAAAGTTTTTTGGGAAAGTGGGAGGTGGTTTGGGGGAGGGCGGAAACCTTTTTTGTCCACAAAAAAGGTTTCCGCCCTCCCCCAAGTCGCTTCCTACTTTAAGTGCATAGCATCGCGGACAAGGCGCATAGTTTCGCTGGCAGCGGCGCGGGCTTTTATGTTCCCCGCGTCTAAGACTTCGTCCACATAGCCTTTACGGCTTAGGATTTCGGATCTGCGTTCGTGCAGGGGGGCCATAAAGCGGGCCAGGCTTTCCAGGAATATTTTTTTGCAGTCCACGCAACCTAATGAGGCGTTTGTGCAACCTGTGGTGATTTCTGCCTGCAGGGCGGGGTCTGTCATCAATTCGTGGTAGGGGAAGAGGTTGCAGTTTTTGGGATTGCCGGGGTCAGATTTTCTGAGGCGGGCAGGGTCTGTAAACATGCCTTTTACCTTGGGTTCAATATCCGCCATGGTGTCTTTCAGGAAAATGCCATTGCCGTAGCTTTTGGACATTTTGCGGCCGTCCAGCCCCGGGCATTTGGCGGCTGGGGTGAGGCGGGCTTCTGCTTCCGGAAAAACTTCCGCATAAAGGTAATTAAAGCGGCGGGCAATTTCGCGCATAAGTTCAATGTGGGGCAGTTGGTCCTGGCCAACGGGGACAAAGAGGGGGCGGTAAAGAAGAATATCGGAGGCCATAAGCACGGGATACCCTAAAAAACCGTAGTTATTAAGGTCTTTATTGGTTATTTCCTGCTGCTGTTCTTTGTAGGTGGGGCAGCGTTCCAGCCAGCCAAGGGGTGTTATCATGGAAAGAAGCAAATGCAGTTCTGCGTGTTCTTTTACCTGGGATTGCTGGAATATAACGCATTTTTCCGGGTTAAGGCCAACACTGAGCCAGTCTACCACAAGGTCATGCACAAAGGTGGAAACGCGGGTGGTATCGGCGTAGTCACTGGTGAGGGCGTGCCAGTCTGCAACAAAAAAGAAGGCTTCTGTTTCGTCTTGCATGGGCACCCAGTTGTTAAGTGCGCCAAAATAATGCCCAATGTGGAGTGGCCCAGTAGGGCGCATGCCGGAAACAGTGCGGGATTTAGCCATAAAAAACCTCAGAAAAGGAAAGGGTTATATGCCAACAAGCCACAGGGTGGCGCGTATGGAAACAGAAATAAGCGGCCAAAGCACTTTGCCAAGCAGGCCGGAAAAAAGCAAAAGAATAAGGATAAGAAAGCCGTACCTGCCCCAGGAATTAAAGGTGTAGGCGGCATTGGGGGGTAAAAAACCTTCCAGAATGTGGCCGCCGTCCAGAGAAGGGATAGGCAGAAGGTTAAGCCAGGCCAGGGCAAAGTTTATGGCAATACCGGCCTGTAGCATTTTATTGAAGAACATGAGGAAGTTGCTGTCAATAATGGTGGCGGCAGGTACAAAGGTGAACAGGGTTTTTAAAAGAACGGCGCATAAAAGGGCTATGGTTATATTGGCAAAAGGCCCGGCAAAGGAAATAACCATCATAGCGTTGCGCGGGTTACGCAGGTTACGGGTGTTAATGGGTACAGGTTTTGCCCAGCCAAAAACAACAGGGGAGGCAAGGGCGGTGAACACAAAAGCCAGAAGGCCCATAGGGTCAATATGGGGGAGGGGGTTCAGGGTAAGGCGTCCAAGCATGCGGGCGGTGTCATCCCCGTAGCGGGAGGCTGCGTATCCGTGCGCTACTTCATGCAAAATAATGCCAAAAAGTAAAGGGATAAGGGATATAAGCACGCGGTTTAAACCCGCATAAAATTCTGGGCCAAACATGGAACCTCAAAGGGGGGAGTTTAGAAAATAAAAAAGAAAGGGCAAACCTACCCCGGAAAAATACCACACCTTGCCCCAAAGCGCAAGAAACGCCCAAGGCGCTTTTAAGGCAATGGGTATTTAATTCTAAGCATAGCCAAAAATTATTGCAACACGTTGCGATAATTTTCTAAAGGCACGCCGGCCTTGGCGTGTCCCGCGGTGGGCTGCAACTGTATAGCCGCCAGAGTTTTTTGCATTGATTAACGGGAATGCTCCCATAGTCTTGACACAAGTATTTTTTTTGGATACAGAAAAAAAAAATACCTAGAGTATTGGATGATGTTTTTTGACAAAATTCTGCTGCATGTCCGACCTTTTATCCATACAGAACAAAGGTGCTGTATGTTGTTTTTTCTCTTTTAGCAAAAATAAACAAAACCCTGTAATTTTATTCAGGAAGGAGAATACATTATGCGAGTGTTCAGCGCAGGAAAAAACCTGCTATCAAGTTTTTTTTCCAGCTTTTGTTTAGCTGGATGCATAAGTGTATGCGCCTTGGCATATGCAGCAGGAGCATGGGACTTGTCTATAGCCCATGCGGCGAATACAGGCGGCGGGGTATATGAGAATATTCCCAATGACGGCGAGAAAGCCTATATTGGAGCTTTTTCTCTGACAGGCAATGCCAGCAATGCGCATGTAGAGATGGATACAATTTTTAATGGAAATATCTATGGCGGTTACAGTCTAGATGGTGCAAGCACAAACAACAGGGTAACCATACACAATGGTGTTTTTAGTACAGGGACTGAAAGCTCCGGCTTGGTGGTTGGAGGGTATAGTGCTGGAGGAAATGCCACGGGTAATACAGTCAGTGTCTATGGCGGCAGATTTGGTGTAGAGGATGCAGGCGTTCTCTATGGTGGTCGCAGCGCAGGAGGTGATGCCACACACAACACCGTGCGCATAAGTGGTGGTAGTTTTGGCGGTGATGCTGTTTACATGATATATGGCGGTTACAGTGATTCGGGTAATGCTACACACAACACCGTGACTATTTTGGGTGCACCTGTTTTTAACCCTTCCACAGAGATTTGGGGAGGGGCCACTGGGGGAATAAGCAGATTCCGTTCCCTGTCTGATACACGCACAGGCAACACCCTGAACATGTTTACCCATGGTATAACCGTCGGTCAGGTGGGTAACTTCCAGTTTTACAACTTTGCGTTGTTTGGTGGCGGAGGTGCCGGCCTTACAATAGATTCTATAACCTTGAAAGCCACAGATGTTGTTGCTGCGCCCTACGCCCTGCCAAATAGTGGGTTTAAGGTGGGGGACAGTGTTACCCTGCTTGCCACAGAAGATACTATAGATCCTTTTTTTTCCGTCCCGGGTACAGCTGCAAGCCCATTTATGAAGTATGGGTATAGCATACGTGCAGATGCCAAGAATATTATCGCAGAAATAACAGACGTAAATATAGACCCGCAGTCTGGCAGTTATACGCAGGGGCAACGCGCAGGTGCGGCCCTTCTTAACATGGGGGCAAACCTGGCAGCAGGTGCAGGCATGGGCAGTGCCAGAGCAGCAGCAGAGACGCAGGGCCTTTCCAGTGGATCATCTTCTATACGGGGTTTTGTGCCTTTTATGGCCGTAAATGCTTCTTCTATCCGTTATTCCACAAGTGGGCATACGGACAGCGAGGGTTTTGGCCTGCTTGCCGGTGTTGCCAAACTTTGGGAAAACCCTTCCGTTAATATTTTAGCAGGCGCCTTTTTTGAATACGCTTCCGGCACATTTAAAGGGAAGGATATCTACGCGAACAGTGTAGTACACAGCCGTGGCAATAACCATAGCTACGGCGGCGGGCTTTTGGCCCGTGTGGAAGCGCAGGGTAATCTTGCCGGTCTGTACGGAGAAGCCTCATTCCGCCTTGGCAATCTTGAAAGCAAATACAGCGATAACCGTGTGTATATTGATAATCTCACGCCCTCCTATAAAACAAACCGTATGTATTATGGCGTGCATGTTGGTTTTGGTTATGCCTATGCCCTTGGCCAACAAGCGTATGTAGATGTTTCCGCCAAATACTTCTGGAACCATCAGGCAAAAAAGAATACCAGTGTTTTGGGTGAGTACGGCACCTTCCAGGCGGATAATTCCCCCCGTGTGCGTCTTGGTGCGCGTGTAAGTTACGCTTTTACAGAAAACTTCAGCCCCTACCTGGGGGCCGCATGGGAATACACCTTTGGCAGTAAAGCCAAAGTAACAGCGTATGGCCAAAGCGCCTATGGCCCTTCCACAAAAGGCAGCACAGGTATAGGGGAACTGGGGATAACCTTTACACCTTCCACCTCCTTACCCCTTTTCTTTGACCTTGGCCTGCAAGGCTATGTGGGTAAACAGCGCGGAGTTTCCGGTGCTTTGCAAATGAAACTTAAGTTTTAGAGCATTTCCCTCTTACAAGGTCTTTTTCCCAGCCTCTCTTTTGGGGGAGGCTGGGCAGAAACTCCCCCCGCCCGGACTGTATCCTGGGCTACAGTAAACCGGCCTGTTTTTTCAGCGCCATAATACGTGTGTACGATTCCCTGATACGTTCTTTTGTGACACTGCCTTCTGCTACCAGCGCAAGTATATCCCTGTGCATGGAGCTTGCCAGATTTTCCTTGTATGCCACGTTATTACCCGCAAGCAGAATATCTACCCCGGCGTTAATAGCCAGCTGGATAATTTCTTTCTGGGAATAAAACCGGCTAAGGGCCTCCATCTGCAAATCATCCGATACCACAACACCCTCCCAGCCCAGTGTTCCCCGTAAAAGATCCGTGACCACAGCGTAAGAGAGCGAAGCGGGGTACTTGGGGTCCAGATTGGCGTTAAAAAGATGCCCTGGCATCATCATCATGGGAATAGACGGGCGATTTTGTGGCGTATACGGCGCAAGTTCATCCTGCGACCAGGCAGCCGTTATGTCCGTCAGGCCCAGATGGCTGTCTGTTGTGGCACTGCCATGCCCGGGAAAATGCTTGTAACAGGCGATGACCCCGCCTTGCGCAAGCCCCTCCGCAAAATGCCGCGCATACAGGGCAACAATGTTTGGGTCTGCGCTGAATGCACGCTCCAGCGCGCCAACAGCCGGGCTTGTCGGGTTTATGTTACAGTCCGCCACTGGGGCAAAGTTTAAATTTATGCCCACACTTGCCAGCATACGCCCTGTTTGTTCGCCCGCCAGAAAAACATTCTCCGGCGAGTCTTTGCCCATGGTTTGCGCGGAAGGTAATACAAAACCAGACAAAGCGGAGGAAATACGGGATACCCGGCCACCCTCCTGGTCCACAGAAATAAACAAAGGCACAGGCGCGTTTTGCTGTAATAATGCGGAAAGACGGGCAATTTGCTCCATGGATTGTATATTGCGGGTGCCAGACTTTGTGATGACATCACGGCTAAAATACACCACCCCGCCAACCTCTCCCTTTTGAACAGACAGCAGCAGATCCGGCAAATCCCCTTGCTGGGAGGCTTCCCCCGTGCCTCTGAAACCTACCATAACCATTTGTCCGGCCATAACTTCCAGAGAAGCTTCCTTGTCCATTTCCCCCGTTAATATTGCCGGATTCTCCGGAAAAGCGGATTCCCCTGTTTTTGCGTATGCCGGCGTTATACTGCATACAAAACCCAAAAACACCCACACGGCAAAAACATATTGCGCACACAAACATTTGCTGGATCCCATCCCGAATCTCCCTTTGCAAAAATTACCCAATGAGTCCAGATTTTTTATAGGCCGTCAGGGTTTTTTCCATGCCTTCTGCCAGCCCCACCTGTGGCTTAAAACCAAGTTCGGCTATTTTTCCACAGTTTGATTTCCAGCCAGGTTCCCGCAGTTCTTTATATTTATCAGGGTTAAACCAGCCTGGCTGCATACCCAGCTTTGCCCCAAACCCGCACAACCTTGCCCCAAGCCAAACCAAGGGCATAGGAAACGCCACTGTCTTAGGCAAACTTTTTCTTAACCCCATTCTTACCATGGCTTCCCCCATAGCCAGACCAAAACCCTTTTGGGTTGTATTGCCCCCGTCATCCAAATGGTACACCCCCCGCGCCTCCGGCTGTATACAACACACCAGCGCCTGCACCATATCCTCCACAAACAAAGTAGAAAGCGGCTGTTCCCCACTCCCATACAACGCAAGCACACCCCCTTTTGCGCTTTTAAACCACGGCAAAAGCCCCCTGTCCCCCCCACCATACACAGCCGGCGGGCGCACAACCACCATGTTTTCCTTTATATTTCCACAGGCTGCCAAAACTTGCTCTGCCTGTAACTTAGACCTGCCATACACGGAAACCGGCAATCCTTCCCCTATGCCTAAGTCCTCCAAATATCTCCCATCCGCGGTAAGCTTTATGCCATCCACACACGCACCACTTGCCGCAAGGCTTGAGACAAAAACAAGCTTCCCTGTGCCTGCCCTTTCCATTGCCTGACCAAGCACCACCGCGCCGCGTGTATTGGCAAAATACGCCTCAGCCCCCCTGCCAAACAACACCCCGGCTGCATGGATAACAACATCCACACCCTTTAAGCCTTCCGCTAAACCTTCCCCTGTCACAAAATCACCCCGCACCTGCCGCACCTTTGGCGGCAAAGGGGCAGAACCACGCACAAGAGCCGTGACATCATGCCCGCACGACAAAAGAACCGGCACCGTATGCCGCCCAATAAACCCTGTTGCGCCTGTGATAAAAATATGCATGGAAGAATTAGTTGGGGGGGATAATCCCCCCCAAACCCCCTTATTGCCGCGAGGGTGCCGCTTGCGCGTTGCTTCGCAACATCGCTGCGCGGCACCCTCGCGGAATAAATGTGTTTTGGAAAAATATGCTACCTGTGGGCTGTAAATAAAATTCTGTATAAGAAAGGTGTTCTCAATTGGCCGTATGTTTGGGCTGAATGGAGATAAAAAACTATAACAAATAAAAAGTTTTTTTTGGAAAGGGATGGGGGGTTGGGGGAAGGGAAAACTTTTTTTGTTCACAAAAAAAGTTTTCCCTTCCCCCAATCTCTTATTCCCTAATCAAAAAACGGCTTTTTACCGGAATACTGGCGCGGGTGCGGATTTGGCTGGCGCGGGTTATGGATTCGTCCATAATATGTTCTTCGTTGACAGTCAGTATTTTGTGGTCACGCATCAGCCATTTACCGTCCACCATAGAGGATTCCACATTGTGGCTGTGCATGGCGTAAACCAGTTGTGAGGGGATATTATGCAGGGGCAGGGAGCTTGGGTGGCGTGGGTTAAGGATAATAAGGTCGGCTTTTTTGCCTGGTTCAAGGGAACCTGTTTCCTTTTCCCACATAAGCGCTTCTGCGCCTTTGATGGTGGCCATTTCTATAACAGATTCGGCGTGGACAATGGTAGGGTCAAGGCGGCGGCCTTTGTGGATAAGGCCGGTGAGGTACATTTCATCCAGCATATCCATACGGTTATTGCTGGGCGCGCCGTCTGTGCCAATGGAGACACATATGCCTTTGTCCAGCATTTCCGGGATAAAGGCAAAACCCAGAACACGCATGGCGGCTGCCGGGTTATGGGAAACTTTGACATTGTGCAGGGCAAAAAGATCCAGTTCGCGCGGGGTCATCCAGACGGTATGCACGGCGAGCAGGTTGGGGCCAAGGGCGCCAAGGTGGGCAAGATGTTCCACAGTGGTGCGGCCGCGGGTGGCTTCTGCAAAGCGCACTTCGTCAAGAATTTCGGCAACGTGCATGTTCAGCATGGTGCCACATTCGTCTGCAAGGGCTTTAGAGCGGGAAATAAGTTCATCCGAATTGTTAAAGATGGTGCGCAGACCAAAAAAGTGGCGGATACGGCCATTGGCGGTGTTATGCCATTTTTTGTGCTGGGCAACCTGCATGGCGAGCATTTCCTGGGTGGGCTTTACCCAGCCCTTGGGCAGACCGTCGCCACAGTCCAGAGAGCTTTGGCAAAGGGCGGCTCTCAGGCCAAGTTCTGTAACAGCTTTGCCCATGCTGTCCACATGCTGCCCGCCTGCTTCCGCAAAGGTGGTAACACCGGAACGGATAAGTTCACAGCCGCATAACAAGCTGGAATAATAGGCATCTTCTTCCGTGAGATTCGATTCAAAGGGCCATGTGCGATCATGCAACCATGTGATAAGGTCTACATCGTCGGCGAGGCCGCGTTCAAGTTGCTGGGAGGTGTGGACATGGGTGTTGATAAGGCCGGGCATGATAATTTTGCCGGAACAATCCAGAACATTTTCCGGGCGCACGGCTTTTTTCTGGTCAGCGGGGATATGGCCAATGGCGGCTATTTTGTCGCCTTCAATAAGAACATCACCTTTGAGGAAAAGCTCCCGCTGGGGATTCATAGAGAGGACAATGGCATTTTGGAGAAGAATGGCGTTTTCCATAGTACACCCTGGTAATGTAAAAAGTTATGGAGCAAAAAAAGGATGTTAGGTTTTGCTTAAACAGTCGCACACGCAAACATTAACCCATAATAAAAGTTTTTTTGGGAAAGGGGTGGGGGGTTTCCCCGCCCCCAAGTTCCCTACTCCCCTTTAGGCAATACAATATTCAGCACAACGGCGCCCAGGGCACCAACGGCGAGGCCGGAGGCAATAAGGTATTGGGCGAGGGCGGGCATAGCCTCCACCAGGGGTTTAGGCATAAAGAAGGCGGCCAGGGCAATAACAATAGGCACGCCCATAATAAGCAGGTTTCGTTCTGTAAAGGGCAGGTTTTTGACCACGCGGAAGCCGTTCATGGCTATAACAATGCAGATAATGGAGAATACGCCGCCAATAGCTGCTTCCGGGATACTGGCCACAATGGTCATAAGTTTGGGCACCATGCCGAGCAGGATAAGGATAGCGCCTGCGGCGAGGATAACAACGCGGCTGGCAACGCCTGTAACGGCGATAATGCCGGCATTGGTGGAATAGCCGGTAACGGGGGTACCGCCCAAAGCGGCGCCCACAAGGCAGCCCAGGCCTTCGCCAACGGCGCCGCGGTTAAGCTGCGCGTCGCTGATGGTTTGTCCTGTTACGGCGCTCACGGCAGACCATGTGCCAAATGTTTCCACAAGAACCACCATATAAACAAATATGAAGGTAAGGCAGGGGAGAAGCTCAAAGGTAGGTGTACCAAAGTAAAAAATGTGGGGCAGGGCAAACCAGTCTGCAGTGGCGACGGCGGAGAAGTCTGCCACGCCGAAGAAAAAGGCCACAAGGGTGCCGCCGGCAAGCGCAAAAATAACGGAAGACAGGCGGAAGATTTGGCCAATTTTGCCCGGGCGGGTGCCAAAGGACATAAAAAAGACAAGTAAAAGGGCGGAGGTGCAGGCGATAATGGCGTTTGTGTTAAGGTCGCCGGGGGCACCGTATATGTTGATCTGTAAGGCTGTGGGGAGGAGGGAGAAACCCACAACCATAATGACTGTGCCGGCCACAATAGGGGGCACAAAGCGGCGTATAAATTTGCTGAACCATTTCAAGGGCCAGCCAAGCAGGATAAGGAGGATAGCGCCGGGCAGGAGGGAGCCAAACATGGCGGCAAGCCCACCGCTGGAAAATGCAACAGCGACAAGGGCGCCAATGGGGATATAGGAAGGGCCCTGCACCACGGGCATTTTAAGAAAAATGCCTGTCTGGATAAGGGTGGCAACACCAGCGGCAACAAAGGTCATTTGGATAAAAATGGAGGTTTCCATGGTAGAAAGCCCCAGAATGCCCGCCAGAATAATGGGCACAATGTACACATCCATAGCCAATACGTGTTGCAGACCAAGGATAAATGCTTCTGCAATTCCAACGGGTTTGTCAAATGGCACTGTAAGGTGCATGTCGGAAGCAGCTGCCGCAACCTGTTTTTCCTGTTTTTTGCCCATACGGTTCTCCCTGAAAATTTTAACGAACAAATTGAGTGCTAAACATCCACATTTTTCTGTGGCCGCAAACCCCCTGTTTACGGGCATTATGGCTGTATACAGGGTCTTAGGAAAGTTTTTGTTTTATAGCCTATTCTCCTGTTTTTTGCAATTCCTGCTATTTTCCGCTTATTGAGATTTATTCTTGACTTCTCAACCTTCTTGGTTAAGCTGTGGGGAGATTTTTGCCTGGGTGTACAATTGGATAAAAGGAGAAACCATGCAAGCAAAAGAAGAACGGCGAAGGCGCGTGGCGCTCTGGCTGGCTTGCTTCGCTATTTGCCTGGTCCCGGTGTTTTGTGGCCTTGGTTTTTTGGGTGCGCAGGCATCGGAGAGTCGAGAAGTGGATACATTTAAGGCAGTCGCGCAGGTGGTGTATAATAAATGTATGGCCTGCCACAGTGAAGAACAAAAGCTGCCGTTTTATGCAACTCTGCCGGGCATCAGCCAGGTGGCCCTGACGGATTACAATAAGGCGCAGCGAGCTGTAGATTTAGAGGCAGAAGTGGTGGAGGCAGATAGCCGCATGCCGCTGAATGAATCCCTTCTGGCCAAGATGGAGTGGGTGGTGCTGTATAATGCTATGCCACCCGCAACTTACAGGGCCGTGCATTGGGGAAGCCGCCTCACACAAAATGAGCAGCAGCTTATTCTGGAATGGGTAAAAGAAAGCCGTGTGCACCATTACGCGACAGGCTTTGCTGATTCTGCACACGCCAATGAACCTTTGCAGCCTTTGCCAGATATTGTGATGCATGACCCGGAAAAAGCGGCTTTGGGGCGGGTGCTGTTTAGTGATAAACGACTGTCCGACGATGGAACACTGGCCTGTATTTCCTGCCATGATTTAGTAAAGGCAGGCACAGACAACCAGCGTTTTGTAAAAGGTGTGCGGGGGCATAAGGGTAGTGTGAATGTCCCCACTATTTTTAACGTGGTGTTCCATTCCCGCCAGTTTTGGGATGGCCGCGCCGCAAGCTTGTTGGACCAGGTAAATGGCCCGGCGTTTAACGCCGCAGAACTGGGGAATAAAAGCTGGGACAGTATTATAGAAAGGCTCTCCCAAGATACAGCGCTGACAGAGCGTTTTATTGTTGCGTATCCAGATGGCTGGACAGGGGGGAATATTACCCATGCGCTTGCGGAGTATGAAAAAACCCTCATCACCCCACATTCCCACTTTGACAGATGGCTTAAAGGGGAAGAAAATGCCCTGACAGAGAATGAAAAAGAAGGCTATGCCCTTTTTAAAGCGTACAAATGCGCTTCCTGCCATGTGGGGGCAGCTGTGGGCGGGCAGACATTTGAATATATGGGCCGCCAAAAGAACTATTTTAAAGACCGCGGTCCTGCTTTGGCGTCGGATGTTGGCCTTATGGCATATACCCAAGACCCGGAAGACAAACACAAATTTAAAGTGCCGGCTTTGCGTAATGTGGAATTAACAGGCCCGTATTTCCATGATGGCACGGTGACCACTCTGGACGAAGCTGTAAAAAAAATGGGTGTATATCTCACAGGCCTTTATATCCCAGAGTTTAACCGCGCCAAAATAGTCGCTTTTTTACGCACCCTTACCGGCGAACATGAAGGCAAAAAACTGACGGGCCTTATTACCCCCATGTAACTGCCTGCTTCTTGCGGAAGGCAACGTATAAAACCTTTCCGTTTATAAACGCAAAACGCTTTGATTATTCTAGCCCCAAATCATTTTGCGTGTGTAAACAAAAAGCACTGCGCAAAAGGAGAGCCTGTAACCTGTGGAAAAAACTGCCTGTTTATTGTGATTTTTATCACATTTTGTTTTGCGCCCGGCTTTTTCCTGTTTCTGCGCGTGGACAAAAAAATCGTTACAGGGTATAGTTTTTTCATCAAACAAAGGGGAAAACCATGAGGAAAAGTTTTGTTCCCATTCTGCTTGGTCTGCTTTTTTGTTTGCCTGGGTGCGAACAAAAAGCACCGCGGACCGCGTATTTTTTTTCAAAAAATATAGAAGAAGCCCGCAGAATTGTGGAAATTTGCCGCAGTGATATCACCAAAATTATCCCGGGCGAATGCGCCGCCGCAGAAGAAGCCCTGTTCCGGTATAATAAAATACAGGAAAGCAAACAAAAAGCCCGCCAGCAGGAACAACGCAACAAGTAAGCCTATACCCTGGGTGTACAGGTTTATCCAGCCTTCCCCACATCTGTGGACTTTTTCCTGTACCACATTTTTAAGCCTGTATTTTTTGTGTATACGCTATGCCCATGCTTCCAGCTCTGCCATATACACGGGCCGGCAGGGCAACATCTCCCAAGGGAAAATCTTACTTTGGCGCAGTTTTTCCAGCATTTCCCCTGCCCCACAGCGCCCCCCCGCACCTGCAAACGCATACTTTGCCACCAGACCCACCACTTCTTCCGCCTGTACACCACGCTCCCTGAGAGCCCGGAGTGTCAAACTCTTATGGCGTTTTGCCAGCCTTGCCCCTTCCTTATCCACCACAAGCGGTATATGCGCATACTTGGGCGGTGTTGCCCCCAAAAGCTCATACAACCACAATTGCCCCGGCGTGGAAGGCAAAATATCGTCGCCCCGCACCACCTGGCTTACACCAAAAGCCGCATCGTCCACCACTACCGCCAGCTGGTACGCCCAAACCCCGTCCGACCTTTTTAACGCAAAATCTCCACCAGCCTCCGTTAAGGTTATTTCCTGCCTGCCCTTCACCGCATCCTCAAACACAAGTCTTTTTCCCACCGGACACAGCAACCGTACATTGTATGCCTTGCCCTGCGCCTTTAAAGCCTCCCTCTCCCTGTGCCCCCGCTCCCTGCATACACACCCAATTTGCCCGCCACGGCCATGCGGCGCCCCCGCCATATCCCGCAGCTCCTTCCTGCTGCAAAAACACGGGTACACCCATTGCCCTAACATTTCTAATGCCTCCGCATAAACAGCCACACGGCTGCTTTGGCTTGGTACCTCCTCCCAATCTAGACCAAGCCAGGCTAAATCTTCCCGTATGCCCTTCGCATACTCTGGCTTGCTCCTCTCCGGGTCAATATCCTCCATCCGTAACAAAACCCTGCCCCCAGACCACCTGGCCGCCCACCATGCAAGCAAAAACGCCCACGCATTCCCCATGTGTAAGTATCCTGTCGGGGACGGCGCTAACCGCCCCGTGGGAAGAAGAGATTGGGGGGGGTAACCCCCCCCAAACCCCCTTATTGCCGCGGGTGCGCCGCTTGCGTGTTGCTGCGCAACACCGCCGCGCGGCACACCCGCGGAATAATGGGATTGGGAAAGTAAAATAGGGCTGGGTTTATCCATAGGGGGGGAAGGTTTGGGGTAGAAGAAGGGGGGAAGGTTTATAGGATTTCCGTTAATAAACGTGTGAAG
>CAZJOG010000029.1:0-17120 GCA_964547565.1 uncultured Desulfovibrionaceae bacterium | reverse complement strand
CAGGTGGCGGAAGCGATAACTTCCTGCACAAAGGGCAGGTTTTCCTCTTCTGCAAGAGAAATGGCACCAGAACCAGATGTGGAAAGTGTGAAGAATCCAAAACTCTGGAAGGCAGGGTCAAGCAGCGCTTCCTGCAGAATATGGGCAACTGTGGAACGTGCATCGGAAAGGTGACGGCGGTAGCGGCAATATAAAACATCCCCACCTTCATCTAAAAGGACAATTTTAACGGTTGTGGACCCTATATCTAATGCTATGTGACCTGGGCTGATCTGTGGCATACAACACCTTTTGCGCATAACCGAAGAAAGAATTTCTGACTTTCCGGTCAAATACGAAAATCTTCATTCACCTTATAAAATGCATACTATACTAAAACAGCTTCAGCTGTAAACAATCAAATATTAACCAAGCAGTCAATAAAGGCAATAGCTAGCCTAAAGTCTGCGTTTTTGCGGCGAATAGCCCGGAATATTTGGGAATTACCCGGCAGAGGTATTTGTGCTTACGCACACATAGCGCAATGTACACAATGGAACAGGCTTTTACAAGGGAAAATCTTGGAAATAGTTAACATCCAGATTTAGTTTGGCTTAAATTTTCTTGATGAAACAGCGCTGTTACGCTACAAAAGGAAAAAAACAAGGAGCTTGTTATGAAAAAAGTGTTGCTCGTGTTTGTGGCCCTTCTGCTTTGTCTTAGCCCTGGATTTGCAGGGGCAAAAGAAGTAGTGAATACCAACCAGGCATTATACCGTATACACTTTGGTACAGGCCTGGAGAGCAATAATCCCCCCCTTGAAGAAATGGAAGCTTTTATTGTGGAAAAGTGCAGCAAACTTTTCCCTGCCGGCCTTACCCTGGTAAAGGGGCAGGGCAACTGGAAGCTGGATAATACAGGCGTTGGCCGCGAAGTAAGCTTTATTGTAGACGGCTACACAGCCCCGGGTATGGATATGGAAAAAGCCATAGCCACTGTTGCCAAAGAATACGCCAATACATACAAACAACACAGCGCCGCCGTTTTCCTTGTGCGTGTTCCTTCTGTAGCGACAACTCTTTTTGTGTCTGATTAATATATCTTTTTTACTTTCCCCTTTTCCCGGCATTTTTTTCCTACTGGAATACCCATGTATCCTGCAGGAAAAAAATGCCTTTTTTATTGTCAAGGTTTTGACACAGGGCCGCTCAAAAGAGTTTTCTAGAAAATAAAACATGTAAACATATTGAAAAAACAGCATTTTTTTATCTTGGCACAAGCCTTGCTAGGTGGAGTTCACTAACACCTCAAGGAGGGTGCCTGTATGTCTTTGGTCATCAACAACAACCTCATGGCTTCCAATGCTGCTCGGAACCTTAACGACAGCTACAATCGGCTATCCGTTTCAACCAGACGTCTTTCTTCCGGCCTCCGCGTTGGCACTGCCGCGGACGACGCCGCAGGGCTTGCTATCCGCGAGCTCATGCGAGCCGAAATTTCTACCATGCGACAAGGGATTCGTAACGCAAACGACGGTATTTCTCTTATCCAGACTGCAGACGGTGCTTTGCAGGTTATAGACGAAAAACTTATCCGCATGAAAGAGCTTGCTGAACAAGCGGCCACCGGTACCTACGACTCTACCCAGCGTATGCTGATAGAATCGGAATACCAGCAGATGGCTTCGGAAATTACCCGTATCGCCAATGCCACGGACTTTAACGGCATTAAACTTTTGGATGGCACGCTCTCCGGCACCCACGACGGTAGCCAGCTGAAATCCAAGGGTGAGCTGAAAATCCACTTTGGCACAGGCAACGACTCTGCGGAAGACTACTACTACATCAAAATAGGCTGTTCCACCGCGTCTGCCTTTGGTGTGGGTAACCAGGCCGCAGCAGGTTCTGACGGCTTCAGCATTTCCACCCAGCAGGGCGCACAGCACGCTCTTACCGCCATTAACGCCGCTATTGTCTCTAAAGACAATATCCGCGCGCACCTTGGCGCTATGCAAAACCGCCTGGAAAACACTATCACCAACCTGTCCATACAGGCTGAAAACCTGCAGGCGTCAGAGTCTCGTATATCTGACGTGGACGTGGCAACAGAAATGACGGAATTTGTGCGTAACCAAGTGCTTACGCAAGCCGGCGTTGCCATGCTCTCGCAGGCAAACACACTGCCACAGATGGCCCTTCGCCTTATAGGCGGCTAAGCCATCTTCCCATAGAGGTCGGCAGACCAAAGACACAGGCCCGGAGGGATTGGCCTTCCGGGCCGGTCTTAGAAGTCTTATGGTATTGCCTTACCTGTATCTACAGTGGCCCAGCTTTTATTAGCCTGTTCCCTGTCTGTTTTCTGGTATGCGTTGGGATGCCAGTGTCTTTGGGCCTTGCTGCTTTTATGCCTTGGTTTTTTTGGTCTTGTTCCCTGCCTGGGCATTTGGCTGGCTTTTGCTTTTTTGCCCCTTTATGGCTGGCTTTTTCCCCTGTGGTTTTTGAGGGGCTGTTCCACTTTTTTCCCCCTTCAAACTCCCTTTTGCGTCCTTTTTTTCAGAGCCTGCGCATGGTGCAATTTTTTGCCCGCGCTTTTTTGGTGTTTGCTCTCCTGGCAGCAGGGGCGTTTTTTCTCGCTCTTTGGCCGTTTTTTCGGCGTCTTTTGTTGGGTTTTCCGCCTGTGTTGCAGGCGTTTTTTCGCCCGGGGCATCCATGTGTCCTGTCTTTTTTTGCGTCTTATGGTCAGCATACGCGCTTTGGGGTATTTCCACCCTGTTTTGCTCTGGCGGCATGGGGGCCGCTTTTTTTGCTACCCCAAGGCTTTCAAGCGCTATAGAAGCTGCCGTCTGTTCTGCCCGCTTCATACTTGGGCCGCTTGCGCAAAATTCCTGCCCATCCGGCAACACCAGCTTGACCTCAAATGTTTTTTCATGCTCAGGCCCGTAACTTGTCAAAGGCATGTACACCGGCAAAGAACGATACCGCGCCTGCGTGACCTCCTGCAAATGGGTTTTAAAATCCTTCCCCTTCTGCACTTTGTCAGACTCTGGCCACAGCCCCTCATACAGCCTTAAAAGGCAGGCCTTTGCCTCTTCATACCCGGCGTCCATATACAAAGCGCCAAAAATTGCCTCCAGAGCATCCGCCAGCAAAGCAGGCCGCTCCCTGCCACCCTGGCTTTCTTCCCCTTTACCCAAAATAAGGCCTTTTTCTATCCCAAGATTTTTTGCCAAAGCCGCCAGCGTGCCCTCGCTTACCAGCTTTGCCCGCATGCGGGTGAGATCCCCTTCCCGCGCGTCCGGGAATTTTTTAAACAATGCACCGGATATGGTGACCTCAAGCACCGCATCTCCAAGAAATTCCAGCCGCTCATTATTTTGCGCCAGTCCCCGCTCATTCGCATACGAACTGTGTGTTAACGCTTCCCGTAAATACTCCGTGCGCTTAAAAGAATAGCCCAGTTTTTTCTGAAGCTCCGTTTCCGGGCTTTCGTATACAAGACGCGGCATACATGCCCCCCTTCATAATATCCTTATTTCCTTACCCTGTTTTACTCTGCTTGACAAGAAGCCCCGCTGTCCCTACTCTTCTTCCGTTACGGGAATAATTCCCTTCACCCTTAATAGCCCCCCAGGAGATTTTGTATATGGCCCTTGATGTAAAACTTGTCAAAATTGTGACCGGCGAACTTGTGATAGGGAAATTTGACCCCGCTGCCAAAACCCTTACAGATATCGCCCTTATGCAAACTGTGCCTACCCAACAGGGCGTGCAAATGCTGATTTTACCCTATGGCTACCCCTTTGAGTCAGAGTTTACAGGCTCTATCTCCGCGGAACACTTCCTGTACGAATTTAAAAAAATGCCCGATGATATTGAAACAAAATACCTTGAAGCATGCACCAACCTTACCCTCTCCACAGGAAACTCATCTGGTTTAATTTTGTAAAAGGCGATGCTTTTTGGGGGAGGGGGAAACCTTTTTTTTGAAAAAAAAAGGTGTCCCCCTCCCCCAAACCCCCTCCCCTTTCCCAAAAAAACTTTTATTGGCTATAGTTAGGAAAGAACAAAAATAAAGTTTCCCGAAAAAATCGAGCCTGCGAGATTTTTTCGGGAATGGCAAACTGTGCCCGCGCCTGTTCTTTGTCTGGGGAAGTTTTTTTAGAGTACCCATACTGCTGGACAAAGAACAGGCGCGGGCACGTATTTTCCTGCCTTCTGGCATATAGCCCGCCCTGTCAATCCCGCGCACAGGCCCAATAGCCGGTGCAGGGGCGCTTGCCCCTGCCGAGGGGGTCAGGGGGGCGAGCAGCCCCCCTGTATCCGTCCTATCTCCGCCAAACTTTTTAGGAATCCCATGAAAGAAATACTCCCGTTATTGCCCAAGCCCAGTCGTTATTTAGGGACAGAGGAAGGCAGCATCCACAAGGACCCTGTGGATCTTGTGTTGCATTGTGTGCTGGCATTCCCGGATATGTATGAAATTGGCATGTCGTATCTGGGGCAAAAGATTTTGTATACCCAGTTGAATGGCATGGAGGGTGTGGGGGCGGAGCGGGTATTTACGCCATGCCGCGAGGCTGCGGCTTTGCTGAGGGAGCATGGTTTGCCTTTGGCAACATTGGAGAGTGACACGCCGCTGGGGGACACGCATTTTATCGGGTTTTCTATAACGCATGAGTTATGTTTTACGAATGTCCTGTATATGCTGGATTTGGCGGATATTCCGCTTAGGGCAAAAGACCGGAAGGGCAGGGTGACGGACTGGCCGCTGCTTGTGGCGGGTGGTGGCTGCACGTTGTGTTCTGAGCCTTTGGCGCCTTTTATGGATATTATGGTGCTGGGTGAAGCGGAAGAGGTGTTGTTGGAGCTTTTGCCTTTGCTGATACAGGCGCGGGCAGAGGGCTGGGAGAAGGACACCTTTTTGCAGCAAGCGCGGTTTATAGCGGGCGTGTATGTACCGGAATTTTTTGTGCCGGGGGAAGACGGGGTTTTAACGCCTGTGTATGCGGATTACACGTCTGTAAAGCGGCGGGCGGTGGCGAGTTTGGATAATGCGCCGTACCCGGTGAAGCAGGTGGCGCCTTTTGGGGCTGTGCATAACAGGCTGACGCTGGAGATAGCGCGCGGTTGTACACGCGGCTGCAGATTTTGTCAGGCTGGCATGACCAACAGGCCCTCGCGTGAGCGGAAGGTGGAGGACATAAAGGCGCTTTTGGAGCAGGCACTGCAAAGCACGGGGTATGAGGATGTCTCGTTTTTGTCTTTGAGTGCGGGTGATTTTTCCGCTTTAAAGACCCTTTTTCTGGATGTGCATAAAGCCTGTGCCAGGGAGCAGGTGGCGCTTTCTCTGCCGTCGCTTCGGGTAGGTTCTGTAGACAGTGATATTATGGCGGCTATGGCGGGCATACGGCATACGGGGGCAACACTTGCGCCTGAGGCTGGCAGCCAGAGGCTGCGGGATGTTATTAATAAAGGTGTGACAGAAGAGGAGCTTTTACGGCATGTAAAGGCACTTGCCGGGCATGGCTGGCAGCAGGTGAAGTTATATTTTATGGTTGGTCTGCCCACGGAGACAGATGAGGATTTGCTGGCCATAGCGGATTTATGTGTAACAGTGCGGGATATTGCGCGATACCAGAATGAAAATGGGAAGTGGGAAGGCCCGCGGCTGAATGTGAGCGCGGCGCTTTCGCCTTTTGTGCCTAAAACGCACACGCCTTTCCAGTGGGACGCGCAAATTTCTGTAGACGAGATGCAGCGGCGAATACGTTTGGTGCGGGAGAGTTTTAAGCAGCATAAGGGGCTGGTGGTGCACTGGCATGAACCTGCCATGAGCTGGCTGGAAGGCATTTTTTCGCGGGCAGACAGGCGGTTGGCGGATTTGGTGGAAGTGGCGTACAAAAAAGGCGCAATTTTTTGCAGCTGGATGGAAGGTTTTACACTGGACCCGTGGTACGAAGCTTTGGCGGAATGTGGGATAGAGGCGGAAAAATATACGGGCGCAAGGGATTATGGGGCTGTATTGCCCTGGGATCATCTGGAAGCCGGGCTTTCCCGCCGTTTTTTACTGGCGGAAAGGGAAAGGGCAGGCGCAGAAAAAATAACAACAGACTGCCGGTATAACCCGTGCCATGCCTGCGGGGCGTGCGACTTAAAAAACAGCCCTTCGCTTTTGCGCGGGGAAGGATTAAAAGAAAAACAGCTGTACGCGAATGTGTTAAATTTTCCGGAAAGAGACCAGGAAAATTCCCCCATTGTTTTGCCGGTTTCTGCGGGGGCTTCTCCTTCGCCTGCCCATGTGGGCAAAAAGCGGCCCCCTGCTCTTGATGCGGCTTTGGCCCATAAAGCTGTACGTTACAGGGTATGGCACAAAAAAACGGATATGGCGGCTTTTTTAAGCCAGCTTGAGGTGCAAAGTTTGCTGGAGCGGGCCTTAAGGCGGGCGCAGTTGCCCCTGGCTTTTTCCCAGGGTTTTCACCCTCTGCCTTTGCTTTCTTTTGGTATGGCATTGCCGTGCGGGGTAGGCAGTGAAGCGGAGTGGTTTGCGCTTACCTTACGTTCTCCCATGCGGGGCGAAGTGGTGCAGGAGAGCCTTGCGCCGTATATGCCGGCTGGTATGGAGGTAACACGGGTAGAGCTTTTGCCTGTAAGTGGCAAGCTACCGGCCTGTAAAGAAGAATTATACAGTGTGCGCTATGTAAAGCAGGATTTTGCGCCCGCACTTGCCGCGTGGCAGGTATTTTGGGAGCGTGATGTATGCACACTTGCGCGGCAGAATAAAAAAGGGGAAGACAAACCCGTGGATATACGGCCTCTTGTGCGCGATTTTGAAATCCGCGGTGAAAGTATCTGGGTTAATATGGATTGGGAAAAAGGCTATATTTCCCCCCTCACGCTGGTGCAACATATATACCCGGTGCCTGTGCAAACCATTAAACTGACAAAATTAACGCAATACTTTGGATAACACATTTTTTGATGAACGAAGATGCACTTCCCTCATCCAACAGGCCCCCCATGTACAAGAATTGAACATGGGGGGCCTGTTGGATTAAGGGTATAGGTTTGTTATTAGCTTTTTTTCATTTGTTCGATAAGCTGTGCAAGAGATTCTGACTGTCTGGCAAGTTCTGCAACCGCTCTGGCAGATTCCTGCAAACCCCGTACAGTTTCTTGCGTGATGGTATTTACATGGGCAATGGAGCGGTTTATCTGCTCGTATGTGGCGGACTGTTCTTCGCTTGCTGTTGCAATGGCACGCACCTGATCCACCGCATTATCGGCCATTTCCACAATTTCCCGCAGGGAATTGCCTGAACGGACGGCCTGTTCTGTGGAGGTGGCCACATTGGTGACTGTGGCGTCCAGCTGTTTCATACTTTTGTCCACGCTTGTCTGGATGGAGTTGATAACCTTGCTGACATTTGTGGTAGAAGCCATGGTTTTTTCCGCCAGATTACGCACTTCGTCTGCCACCACGGCAAAGCCGCGGCCTGCTTCGCCTGCGCGGGCGGCTTCAATGGCGGCGTTTAAGGCCAGCATGTTGGTTTGGTCCGCTATATCGGAGATAACAGACATAATTTCGCTGATGGCCTGTGTGTGTTGCACAAGGGTGAGCATATCTTCTTTGAGGGCGTCAGAATTTTCACGCACTTTTTGGATACTGCTGACGGAATCTGTAACAACATGCGCCCCTTCGGTGGCCTTTTCTTTGGAAAGTTTGGCCATTTCTGCGGCAAAAGAAGCGTTGCGCGCTACGTCTGCTACTGTGGCGTTCATTTCTTCCATGGCGGTGGCAGTTTCACCCACAAGGGCGGACTGTTCCGCAGAGCCGCGCTCGGATTCTTCAATCTGGGCAGAAAGCTGGGTAGAGGCGGAGCTGAGGACAGCCACCACACCTTCCAGCTGGGCGGCTGCGTCCAGCATACCCTGGCGTTTGGCGTTTTCCGCATACACACGGGCTTTTTCTGCAAGGGCTGTGGCTTCCTGCGCTTTGGCGGATTCTTCTTTGGCTTTTTCCGATTCTGCGGCCGCGTGGGCAATATTTTCCTTCAGGCTGGTCACCATAGCCACAAGGTCGGCGTATACACCCTTTTTATTGCCGCCATCGTCAATGGCGTAATCCCCATTAATAACACGTTTGGTCATGCCGGAAAGTTGGGAAGGGTCGCGCCCTAATGCGTTGATAACATTATGGGTAAGCAAAATGGACAAACCAACACCAAAGGCCACAGAGATGGCAAGCACTATAAGAATTTGCAGATAAACTCTTTCCTGCACGCCTTTGGAAACTATAATCACATTTTCCACCACCTGGGCGGCCTGTGCGGTAAGTGTGGGCATAACAGTACGGATATTCACAAGATAGGCATCTCTTTCCAGCGCCTTCTTGGTATAGTCATTAGCCGCTACTTCATATTCCTTTACCTGTTTAACCAGCTCAGACACTTCCTTCGAATAACGGGTGCCAAGGAAAAAGTTGGAGACCTCATTATAGGCACTGGCTGCCGCTGCCATGTTGGCTGTTACAGCTTCCGCATTTTTTTTGGATGGGGTGATAATAAAACGGTTTACATCAATACGGCCTTTGTAGAGGTTGTCTGTTGCATCTACAATACCGCGGTAGCGGGTAATATTAAAGAGGGAGGGTTCTTCTTCCAGCAATTTTTCTGCAAGCGAAAGAGCTTCCAGACTATTTTTACTGACAAGTTCTCCAAGTTCAAAAAGCGAGTTATAGGATGCATTGGTTGCTTCATGCAATTCTACATACTCAATAAAATGTTCACGGAATACGTTCAGATTAGCCAGTGCTTCTTTGACAATGTCACGGTTTTGTTGAACATTCAATCCCTTATACGCATTATTAAAATTTGTTGCTGCATCATCCAGCCGTTGCAACACAATATCAACCTGGCTTTTGTCATTATAATGGACGTAACTTAGCTCATAATAACGGGTCTCGTCAATATTGGTAAGAGCATTGTTGAGATACTGGATGGTGGTGCTGTACCGTGCTATGCTATCAATAGAGGTGAGTCCGGTGTATGCAATGGCAGCAATACAGATAAGCAGGCAGGAAAAACTGAGCAAGAGCTTGGTACGCAATTTCATGTAAGAACCTCCGCGAAAACAGTGTGATCCGAATTATGCGAGAATACGGAGAATGCAGGTGTGCATCAGGAATTTTTCATTTCTTCAATAAGATTGCCCACCACTTGCGCCTGGTTTACAAGCTCGCCCACAGCGTGCGAAGCTTCCTGCATGGCACGGGCTGTTTCTATGGCGATAGTGTTAATTTGGGTGATAGAACGGTTTATTTCTTCACTGGAGGCAGATTGTTCTTCACTGGCTGTTGCAATAGCACGCACCTGGTCTGCTGTATTATCTGCCATATGGACAATTTCTGTAAGAACAGTGCCGGAAGAGTTGGCAAGTTCCGTGGCTTTTTCAATATTTTGCACAGTAAAATCCACTTGCTGTATGCTTTTGCCTGTGCTTTGCTGTATGGCGCGTATGGTGTTGCCCACATTAATGGTGGATTGCATGGTTTTTTCCGCAAGGTTGCGCACTTCATCGGCCACAACCGCAAAGCCGCGGCCTGCTTCGCCTGCACGGGCAGCCTCAATAGCGGCGTTTAAGGCCAGCATGTTGGTCTGGTCCGCTATATCGGAAATAACGCCCATGATTTCATTGATAGATTTTGCGTGTTCGCCAAGTAACGCCATATCTTCTTTTAATTCAAGCGAATGACGCTGTACTTCTTGTATGCTGAACACCACTTCCTGCACCACGCGAGCGCCTTGTTCCGCTTTTTCCCGTGTTTGGGAAGAAATACCAGCGGCACTGGAGGCATTACGGGCCACTTCCATAACTGTAGAATTCATTTCTTCCATGGCTGTGGCGGTTTCTGCCACACGTTGGGCCTGTTCTGTAGAACCACGTTCTGACTGTTCAAGCTGGGCAGAAAGCTGGGTAGAGGCAGAACCCACAACTGTTATAACACCTTCCAGCTGGCCTGCTGCTGCCAGCATACCTTCCCGTTTGGCGTTTTCTGCGGCTGATTGGGCCTGCCGGGCCACCTGCATGGCTTCTGTGGCTTCTTTGCCCATTTTTTCTGCCTGCAGGGATTTTTCGTTTGCTTCCTGTATTTTGGCTTTCAGGCTTTCCACCATGCTGCGCAGGGCATCTGCCAGCTGGCCGAGTTCGTCTTTTGCATACACTTCCAGTTTGCCATCCAAGTTGCCACCAGCCACAGTTTTGGCAAAGCTAACACCCTTGTGCAAAGGTGTGGTGATAATCTTGGTAAGGAAAACCGCAATAATAACGCTTATAAGCAAAATAATCCAAGCGGTTGTAATAAGGGTGGCGGCGCGGGTGTCGGCTTCCGTGGCTGTAAGCTGGGCAATGGTTTGGGTTGTGTCCACCATATCAGAGCTCAGGGTGGCGGTAAGGGAAATAAGTTCTTCACTTACGCGCAGGCGCTCTGTTACAACAGTGGTCTGTGTTTTCCAGGCTTCTTCTATATCTGTAAAACTATCGCTGTATGTTCCCATAGCTTTGCGTACATCGGCTATGGCTTTTTTGGCTTCCGGGGCAACAAGCCCCTTATTAATATCATCCAGGAAGAAGTTCAGTTTATCCAAACTTTCGTGCAAAGCGGCAAAAACCGTTAAGTCGGAGGTAGAGCTGGCTTTAACATACATACGGCGGATTTCGCCATACAGGCTGTTGGCGGCAAATAAGTCCAAAAACAGCGAAACACGGCGGGTGGCGCCTTCTACATCAAACCCATACGGGACAAAAGATTCTACCAAAAGATTATGCAGGATTTGTTGCATGGTGGAAAAAGCCTCAGCTGCTGCTTCGGCAGACGCTACCATCACTTCTTCGCCTTTGCGTGTGAGGAGGATAGAAGCCTGGGTTTTTTGGGAAAGATCCAGGTATGTGGCAAAAAGAGGTGGGAACTCCTTCACCAGGCGCTGCAAATTCTCAATATTGGGGTATTTGGTGTTTTGTGCAATTAAATCATTCAGAGATTTTTGCACACCTTCCGCGTGTTTCATGGCGGTGGCATAATCTGCGTCATTTTTGGAAGTGGTATAGGCCCTGACATACTGGATGGTTTGCAGGGTTTCCCGCTCCATAATGGTCACATGGTCAATAATGGGGATATAAATTTCGGCAACTGCGGTTGCGTTTTCCGCAGCGAAACGAACCCCCAACCAGCCGCTGAAGGCCATAAATGCGCTGAGAAGAACCACAATACCAAAGCCAATGCAAAGTTTGTATGCCATTTTCAGGTTTTTCATGCTGTCCAGTCCGAGTTTAGAGATGGAAGGAGATCCAATACGTAGGGTGCGCCGTGTCTTCATCACGGCGTTGCATCATGCAAATATGTTCGGCACGTTTTGTCAGAGCATTAGAGCATATTTTGTCTAACTTCTGTCAATACGCCGCTTTTGCTCACACCAAAAAAAGTGGCAGAAGCACAAACCGCGTGTGCGTTTTTGTAAAAATGGCACAAGCCATACCGGATTGCAAGGTTTTTTTGTTGGGGGCGTGGCGCATACATAAAGCCCATGGAAAAACCGGGTGGCTTTTCCATGGGCTTTATGTATGATTTTTTATGCGGTTTATACGAAAAAATTAACGCAAGTTTTCCGGGAAGTACTCCAGTAATGGCTTTTGGCCCTGTTCCACCTGGATTTGAATGTCAAGTTCTTCGGGGTCCAACATCAGGATAACAAAAAAGGCTTCCAAAAGGGAAAGGTCTTTCAGTTTATCCGCGGTTACGCTGAGTGTGCCGGGTTTTTCCAAAAACGCCATCATAGGATCTACAAGGCGGGCATAGGCGGGATCGTCTTTCATCATAACAGCATCTGCGCGTGCTTCTTCCAAAAGCGCAGTGGGGGTTTGGTCCATTTCATTTGCAAGGCCAAGTATCAGCATAGGCAGCAAACCAAAGTCCTTGTAAACCATACTCACTTTTGAAACAGGGGCTTCAAGCCAGTGAAAGTTTTTGTCATTCACAAGGGCTGTAAGGTTTTCAGAAGGTAAAAGCGCGCCAATATTAAAGGAAACCGCACCAACGGAAGGCATGCTAAGGTCAAGGCGTATATCACTTTCCTGTCCCTGGAAGCCCAGTTTGGCGTCAAAGTCCACACTCCAGGAAAGCGGGTTGTCCAGCATATTTTTTATGGCATCTGCTGTAGGTTTGTCCAGGTAAAGCAGTTCATGGATAAAACCTTCCATAAAAACATCCCTGTCAAAAGCCATGTTATCTATTTTCAGCTTTGCAGAAAGGGGGTTGCTGTAGTCCAGGGCAGATTCCATGGACTCCATTTTAAAGAGGGTCTTGTACTCTGTGCCATGGTAATCAGCCAGAGACTTTATCTCTTCAATGGGTTTGCCACCTTCCGTAACAAGCAGCTCTTTCATGGAAAAATCGCGGAAAAAGGCTTGGTTCAGGTATATTTCTTTATAAATAGCAACCAATGCATTAGACGCAGCGTAAGGGTCAGCCTTCATAGTCTGGCTAATTTGGTTGATTTTACGCATTTGTTCGGCACTGGGGTAGGCTATTCCCTTCATGTCCATACGCGCTATGGAAACAGTGCCTGTTTCTGTGGGTAAAAATGTCGTTATGACAAAGTCATTAAAAAATGAATCTGCCTGTGTCCCTGTGTAATCTGTAATACCGCTTGTGCCTATGTGAAGGAAAAGGATTTTTTCTTCACGGTCATAAGCGGTCATATCTATATTTTTAATGGAACTTGTAGAAAATGTCATGTCCATTACTTCATCAAAGTACGCCTGACCCATGGGATCTTCTGTATACGCCTTCACAAGGCGTGCAGAATTCATGGCAAGGTCTTCCATGATGGTAAGTTCCATGGTTATATCAATTTTTACATTCTGACCATCAGAAAGTTGCATTTTAGCATCGCGGGCTTCAATATAGTCCGCCATCTTTTCCCCTTTGGGTGCATTGGGGTTAAGTGTAGAAGGGTTATAGCCTTCCATACGCATGGCAGCAACAGTGCCCTGCATGTCAATACCCTCAAACTGGGTAGCAAACTCAAAGTTTTCCACAACAAGTGTGTTGGAAAAATAGCTAAAAGCCACATTGCCCACACTGGCCTTAGAAGGCAGTTGCAGACCGGTTAATGACTGACGGAACTGGTCTTCCACCTTTTTTTCCATCTGGGTAACAGCAACATAGGCGCCGCCTGCCACAACAATGGCAAGGGCCGCAACACCTATTACAACATTTTTTGTTTTCATTCTGGCACCTCGTTTATACACAAAATATGAGCAGGAAACACAGTTTTAATGTATACCTTGTTTTAGAATAAATAGCAATCTGCAGAAAAACCTCTATAAGACGAACCTTTATAGAACGTATGTTTTTGATGCTACTACACGCAGGTGCTGTGCGTATGCGTACAGACACGTTTTGCCAAGTCCGGGCCACGCCCTGGGAAGGATTGCAGGGGTGTTTTTTGCGTATTTTTTTATGTTGCAGGCTTTTATTTGTCCTTTTTTTCCCGTGCAAACACCTCTCCAGAAAAAATGGCCCTCTTCAACTTGATTTTTCTGTGCGTATTTGCTAAAACACAGTAAAGAATTTCTCTGGAGGCAGGCAATGTTCGCTCCCCTCATGTTTTTTTGTCAAAACATGGTTTGCCGCTGAAAGAGTGTTCCCGGCACAGCCGGGGAAGGTGCTTTTTCTCAGGGAGAAAAAGCAAGTTATGTTACATATAACCCAAAACTCTTTCTACACCAAACCGCAGGAGCGTAATTATGGCTACACTTAAAGTTTCGTATTCCCGTAATGGAGACGTGCATAAAATTGAGACAGGCAACGCAGCCCTTGGCACAATTACTATCGATAACACCGGTATCCCCGCGGATGCCCGCGGCGGCACGGCAAAGCAACTACTGGCTTCATCCGCCCTGTTTTGCTACTGTTCCGCTTTGGTAAGTGCCCTTGACGCCCGCAGTGTGCAATACGGCGAGCTTAAAGCCACAGCAACCCTGGAAACCGGTAATAATGCGGATGGCCAGGGCCGTGTTCAGTCTATCCATATAGATGTGCAGGTACCCCTTTCAGAAGACGATGCCCCAACCTTTGAGCGTGTGGAAAAAATCATGAAACAGGGTTGCCTTGTTACAGGTTCCCTCCATGACGGTATCCATATGACATACGCTCTCACCCCAGAATACGAAGAGGACTAACATGCGTATCACCATTATCGGCGCTGGCCCCGGCGGGTATACCGCCGCGTTTGACGCAGCCAAAAAAGGCGCGGAAGTAACCCTTGTTGAAGCCCAGTGGCTTGGCGGCACCTGCTTAAACTGCGGCTGCATACCCACCAAAACACTTAAAGCCAGTGCGGAAGCTCTGGAAACTGCCCACCGCGCTTCTGAATTTGGTCTTTCCGGCTCTTGTGACGTAAAGGCAGACATGCCCGCCATTGTGGCCCGCAAGCGACGTGTTTCTGAAACACTGCGCGGCGGCCTGGAAAAAACATGCGCCAAACTGAAAGTGCGTCTTGTTATGGGCCGTGGTCAGGTTATCAGCGCCTCTCTGGTGCGTGTGACCCTTGCTGATGGCTCTACAGAAGATATTGCGTCCGATAAGGTTATTATAGCCACAGGTTCCTCTTCTCTCAACCTGCCGGCTTTGCCCATAGACCATAAACGTATCCTCTCCAGCGACGATGCCCTGGAAATGGGCCATGTGCCAGCCAAACTTATTATTGTTGGCGGCGGCGTTATTGGCTGTGAACTTGCCTTTATCTTCAAAGCCTTTGGCTCTGACGTGACTGTTGTGGAAGGCCAAAATCGCCTCCTGCCTGTACCTTCTATTGACGAGGAAATGTCTAAACTTCTCCAGCGTGAAATGAAGAAAAAAGGCATTAATGTGGAATTGTGCCGTACAGTGAATGCCAGCGAAGTTACCCCCACAGGCGTTAAAGCTGTTCTTGGCCCCAGCCCCTTCCTTACGGAAATACCGGAATCTGCCAAACAGGAAGCGACTCTTGAAGCGGATTGCCTCTTTGTTACCGTGGGCCGCGTGCCCCATACCCAGGGCCTTGGCCTTGCCGAAGCCGGTGTGGAATGCGACAAACGCGGCTATATAGTGGCCGATGATTATCTGGAAACCAATGTGCCTGGTATTTTTGCTATTGGCGACGTTCTCGGACCCGCCCGCATTATGCTGGCCCACATGGCTGTGTTTGAAGGCTTTGCCGCTGTAGAAAACTGCCTGAAACCCAAATCCAAAAAAATTGCCTACGATGTTATCCCCTCCGGCGTCTTTACCTCCCCGGAAGTGGCAGACGTGGGCATTACAGAAGCCCAGGCCCAAGCCAAAGGCATCAACTACCAAACCAGCCTCTTCCAGTTCCGTGAACTCGGGAAGGCACAGGCTATGGGCGAACTCTCCGGCGTGTTTAAACTTATCGCGGATAAAGATTCCGGTAAGCTCCTTGGCGCCCACTTTGCCGGCGCCCACTCCACAGACCTTATAGCAGAAGCTGCTCTGGCTCTTCAGCTTGGCGCAACTATACACGATATAGCGGAAACCGTACACGCCCACCCCACACTGGCTGAGGGTGTGATGGAAGCTGCCCACATGATGTAGGTGCGCTTCTCAATTGGTTCTTTTGCCTTCCAGCTTCGTCAAACGTCACTCTTTACTCTGGGCGAATACCATAAGAGTATGCGCCCGTCGTAAAAAGCTTGTTTTCCTTGCTGGAAAGGCAAAACTCCGCAATGGAGAAACGCACCTGGGGTGTATATATGGATGCCCCTTCCTTTCCCCAAAAAACTTTTTGATATAATTGGTGTTTGTTCTGTTTATTCTTCACCTTTAAGTTTGCCAAGGCGTCTTACGCTTTTTGCAAAAGGAGTCACCCTATGAAAGCACTTGCCGATGTTATCCTTCCTGATAGCCTTAAATACACAGATGAACACGTTTGGGTGAAAAAAGAAGGCGATGAACTTCTTGTGGGTATCAGCGACTTTGCCCAAGACCAACTTGGCGAAGTGGTGTTCGTAGACCTGCCAAAAGTGGGCGATGCCTTTGGCGCCGCGGAAGGCTTTGGTACCGTGGAATCCATTAAAAGCGTCAATACCCTCTTTATGCCCGTAAAAGGCACAGTTTTGGCTGTAAACGACGCCCTGGACGCCACCCCCACCCTTGTAAACGTGGGTTGCTACGATAAAGCCTGGATGATCCGCATTAAGCCTGACAATATGGCCGATGTAGACGCCCTTTTGGCTAAAGACGCCTACTTTGCTTTCCTGAGCAAGTAAGGGCGTATATTTGTTTTGTCCGCAAGCTGCCGGGAAACCGGTAGTCCAGGCTAATGACAAACCCGAACGTATTAACTTTGTCAATACGCTCAAGCTGCCGGTTTCCCGGCAGCTTTTTTGCGGGGAATGCAAAAATTTTTTTATTGCGGCCCGCAGGGAAAGAGAGTAGGGTTCGGGGTATTATTACACCAACTACAGGAAAGGTTATGAAGAAAAAACTTCTTGTTTTACTTTTATGTGTGGCTGCTTTTGGTCTTTTTGGCATGGGCGGCAAAGTGGAAGAACCCGCCAAAACCCCTGTGATCGGCATTATTAATTCCGCCGTTTTGTATGAAAAAAGTGAAGCCGCCAAACAGGGTATGGAACGCCTGGAAAAAATGCAGGCAGATGCTATTGCCCGGTTGGAAATTATGCAGGCAGAATTGACCGCTGCCCAGGAATCTAAAAATGACGCCAAAGTGAAAGAATTGGAAGTGGCATTACAAGGTAATTTATACGCCTTCCAAAGCGCGCTGACAGGCGAGCAGGAAAAAGTGCTCAACACCCTGCAAAAAACTATGGAAGAAGTGTTAAATACCTACCGGCAGGAAAAAGGGCTGACCGCTATTTTTGCCAGTGAATCTGTGCTGACTTTTGACAGCGCCGCAGACGTGACAGAAGACATTATCGCGGCCCTGAACGCCAAAACAGTGGATTTTGGTCCTGTGCCCTCTCTTGATCCGGAAAGCACTGCTCCCGAAGCCCCGGCTGAATCTGCTGATGCCGCCGCTCCTGCTGATGCAGCTGCTCCTGCGGAATCTGCTACTCCTGCTGATGCAG
>CAZJOG010000028.1:0-17196 GCA_964547565.1 uncultured Desulfovibrionaceae bacterium | reverse complement strand
GTTTCTGCTCAGTTTTCTGCCAGAATTACTATGCCTCATGGCTTTGCTTCCTCTTCCATTCCTGGTATTTCTTATCGAAGGAGTCAACTTTCAGGCCGAAATCAAGACCCATGCTAAGCAGCACTTCCTTAATTTCTTCCAAAGACTTCCTGCCGAAATTCTTTGTTTTAAGCATTTCATTTTCAGAACGCTGCACAAGTTCGCCCACAGTGGCAATATTAATACCACGGAGGCAATTTGTGGCACGCACGGAAAGCTCCAGATCATCTATACTTTTAAAGAGGTTTTCATTCAGGTCGCCACGGTCTGAAACACCGAGGGCGCTTTCGTCTGAAACCTGCTCATCAAAGTTAATGAATACGGAAATCTGATCCTTGATAATTTTGGCGCTGTAGGCCACAGCATCTTCCGGTGTAATGGAGCCATCTGTCCATACTTCAAGAATAAGCTTATCGTAGTTGGTCATCTGACCAACGCGAGCCTGTTCAACAGTATAGCTGACTTTACGAACCGGAGAAAAGCTGGAATCAAGCTTAATAAGCCCAATTTCTTCTCCAAGGTCTTCGTGCATGTCTGCGGTAAGGTAACCCTTGCCCATGCGTGCTTCAAGCTCCACAACAAATTCCACATCTTCTGTAAGAGTGGCAATATGCTGGTCGGGGTTTAAGATAGCAACATGGTTGGTACCCATAATATCCGCAGCGGTGACAACACCCTTTTTGCGCACATCAAGAGTAACAGTTTGCGGGGTGTCTGTATCCATGGCAAGGCGAACCTGCTTAAGATTCAGAACAATGTCCGTCACATCTTCCAGAACACCCGGTATAGTGGTGAATTCGTGTTGGACGCCATTAATCTTGGCAGCGACAAAAGCCGCACCCTGAAGGGAAGCCAAAAGTACACGGCGCAGCGCATTGCCAATGGTGGTGCCATAACCGCGTTCCAGAGGCTCACACACAAACTTCCCGTACATGGTATCAGACGGGTCGTTTTCGCGGATAATCTGTTCGGGCTTGACAAGCACCGCCCAGTTACGGGCATTGATAAGCCTGCCTGCTTGTTTGCTGAGCATAAATGACCTGTCTTATTTGGCTTATTTAGAGTAAAGTTCAACAATAAGCGATTCGTTGATGGGGGTCTGCACATCATCACGTTGGGGAAGGGCTTTGATCACGCCTTTGTAGGCGGGGCCATCCACTTCCATCCAGGCGGGGTTGCCACGACGGGCAAGAGCCTGCTGGGCTTCTGTAAGCACAGGGATTTTACGGCTTTTTTCCGGTACAGCAACAACATCCCCCACATGCACTTGCAGGGAAGGAATGTTCACTTTATGGCCATTCAGGGTAAAGACACCGTGGCGCACAAGCTGACGAGCCTGGCTGCGGGAGTGTGCAAAACCCATACGGTAAATAACATTGTCCAAACGGCGTTCCAGGATAGCAAGCAGGTTGGCGCCAGTGACGCCTTTTGCCATATCGGCCATTTCAAAATAGCCGCTAAACTGCTTTTCCAGCACGCCATAAATACGACGGACCTTTTGTTTTTCACGCAACTGAAGCGCGTATTCGCTCACTTTTTTGCGGGCTCTGCCATGTTGACCAGGCGCATAGGGGCGGCGGTCGTAGGCGCATTTATCCGTAAAACAACGGTCGCCCTTCAAAAACAGCTTGCTGCCTTCACGGCGGCAAAGACGGCATTTAGGTTGATTATATTTAGCCAAGGCTTTGTCCTCCTAACTTACACGCGCCGCCGCTTGGGAGGGCGGCAACCGTTATGGGGAATGGGCGTTACATCACGGATAAAAGCCACTTTAAAGCCCACTGCGTTGATGGCGCGCATGGCCGCTTCGCGACCGGACCCCGGCCCTTTAACATAAATGCCCACAGTGCGCATGCCATTTTCCTGGGCCTTGCGCGCTGCTGTTTCTGCAGCTACTTGCGCTGCAAAAGGGGTAGACTTACGGGAACCCTTAAAACCGCTTTGCCCGGCGCTGGCCCAGCTGACGGTATTACCACGGGTATCTGTAAAAGTCACAATAGTATTATTGAACGAGGCCTGAATATGGGCAACACCCAAGGGCACGTTCTTCTTTTCTCTTTTTTTGACCGCTCGTTTGGCTCTTGCCATCTTGCTTTCCTTTTTGCCCTTACAAGAATATCAGTTATGCAAAGTTGCCACAAAAAGGCAACCTACCCTGGGAATTACTTCTTTTTCCCAACAGCGCCACGGCGCGGCCCTTTACGGGTGCGGGCGTTGGTGTGGGTGCGCTGGCCATGCACAGGCAGACCACGGCGGTGCCTGAGGCCCCTGTAACAGCCAATATCCATAAGGCGTTTAATATTGGCGCCAATTTCACGGCGAAGATCACCTTCCACCTTGTAGTTGGCTTCCATTTCCTTACGGATTTCATTTATTTCTTCGGCGTTCAAATCATCGATATTACGCGAAGGTTCAATACCTGTAGCGCCTAAAATAAGGCTGGCGGTTCTTTTGCCAATACCAAAAATATAGGTAAGCGCAATATCCGCCCTCTTCCCACGGGGTAATTCAATACCTGCAATTCTGGCCACGGTTTACTCCTGCTTTTGCTAGCCCTGACGTTGCTTATGACGGGGGTTTTCGCAGATCACACGTATAACGCCCTCGCGCCGGATAACCTTGCACTTGGGACAAATTCTTTTTACTGAAGGCCGCACTTTCATAGCCTGCTCCACATTAAAATTCTCTGCCGGTATTGAACCCGGATTGGAAAAATTATCGGTTTCTTATGCTTTTGTCAAGAAAGAATAAAAATTTCCTGAGCCTACACATAATTACTTGAAATACTTAGAATTTCCGGTTCGCCATTTCGTACCACAATACTGTGTTCCCAATGTGCCGCGAGGGAACGGTCCCGAGTAACCGCTGTCCATCCATCAGGAAGTATGGTGACTTCATGCGTGCCAATGGCCAGCATAGGCTCAATAGCAAGCACCATGCCGGGTTTCAAAATTACCCCGCTTTTCTCCACTCCGGGAAGAAAATTGGGAATTTCCGGTTTTTCATGCATTTTGGCGCCAACTCCGTGGCCCACAAAACGCTGGATGATTTTGTACCCCTTACTTTTCGCAAGCCGCTCAACTGCTGCGGAGATGGCGTACACATCATTCCCGGGAAGCGCCGCCTTAATACCTTCGTAAAGGCATAACCGGGTTACTTCAGAAAGTGCCCTGGCTTCCGGCGAAACTTCATTTTCATCTTCTTCATACACAAGGGCTGTGCGGCTGGAATCACCCACAAAACCCTGGTATTGCACCCCCATATCAAAGCTCACAATGTCGCCTTTTTGCAACACGCGGTCTTTGGAGGGAAAACCGTGCACAATCACTTCATTGACAGAGCAACAAAGCGCGTATGGATAACCCTGGTAGCCAAGAAAAGAGGGTTTTACCCCCATTTCCTTGCACATTCTCTGGGCTATTTCTTCAAAATACATGGTGGGGATACCGGGTTTTACGGCCGCACACAAAGCATCCAGTATGGTGGAAACCATGCCGTTTGCCATACGCAAGGCCGCAATTTCCCGTTCATTCTTAATGAAGACCCCTTGAACTTTTTTCAAAACACGCCCCGCTATGCTTTGCCTTTTATCCGCGTTTTAGCCGCAAGGCCTTCATACTGACGCGAAATAAAGTGCGATTGCAACTGCCCCATAAAGTCTATAGCCACACCTACAAGAATGAGGATACTTGTGCCCCCAAAATAAAACGGCACGTTGAATTGGGCCATAAGCAGCATAGGCAGAATAGAAATGGCGGAAATGTACACACCACCCCAAAGAGTAAGGCGGCTAAGCACAGCGTTTATATAGTCCCGCGTCTTATCACCGGGGCGTATGCCAGGCACAAAACCACCAGCTTTCTTCAGATTTTCCGCTATATCCTTGGGGTCAAAAATAATGGCGGTGTAAAAAAAGCAGAAGAAAAAGATAAGCGCTATAAAAATAACATTATACAACACAGATGTAGGCTGGAACCAGGACACAATGCGCTGCACCCATTCTGTCTGGGAAAAGCCCGCAACAGTGGCAGGGAAAAGCAAAAGGCTTTGCGCAAAAATGGGCGGGATAACACCGGCGGTGTTCAGACGCAAAGGCAGGTGGGTTGTTTGGCCACCATACATTTTACGGCCAACCTGCCGCTTGGCATAATGGATGGGGATACGGCGCTGGGCGCGTTCCACAAAGACAATGCCTACCACCACGGCCACCATAAATACCAGGAAAATAAGGGCAAAAATAATGCTTATGTCACCGGCTGAAATAAGCTGGAACATACGCATTGCCGCGCCTGGTATACCCACAACAATACCGGAAAAAATGATAAGGGAAATACCATTCCCAATACCTTTTGCGCTGATTTGCTCACCAAGCCACATAATCAGGATAGTACCTGTTGTCAGGGTAAGCATGGTCATAAGTGTAAACTCAAGACCAGGGTTCAGCACCACAGGCATCATATCCGGGCTGGTGGTGTTTAAGAGGATTCGTGAAATACCAAAGGACTGGATAACCGCAATAAGAACGGTTAAATACCGTGTCCACTGGGTAATTTTACGCTTGCCCGCCTGCCCTTCTTCCTTGGAAAGCCTTTTGATTTCCGGGCTTATCACCTGCATAAGCTGCATGATAATGGACGCAGAAATGTACGGCATAATACCAAGGGCAAAGACCGAGACATTGGACAAGCCGCCACCGGAAAACATATCAAGCAGCGCGAAGACCGAACCTTGCAACTGTGCAAAAAAGTGCGACAACGCGACAAAGTCCACGCCCGGAACAGGAACATGGACTCCAACGCGGTAGCAGCACAGGAAAAAGAAGGTCCACAAAAGCTTGTTGCGAAGCTCCGGTGTGCGCGCCACATTTTCTACAGCAGAGGCCACGGTTTACGCTTCCCCATTTTCAGTTAAAGCACAGTCGTCCGCACAAAGTTCTGTAACTTTGCCGCCGGCCTTTTCAATTTTTTCAATAGCAGAACGGCTGAAGCGGTGGGCTTCCACCTGAAGGGCAGCTTTCACTTCCCCTTCGCCCAGTACCTTAACGGCATAGCCGTAACGGACAAGGCCACGTTCATACATATCGTCCAGTGTGATGGTGGTTTTGCCTTCAAAAGCTTCCTGGAGTTTATCAAGGTTAACCACATCATAGGTAACCTTAAACAGATAGTTTTTAAAACCATGCTTAGGCAGGCGACGTTGAAGGGGCATTTGGCCGCCTTCAAAGCCCGGGCGCACACCACCGCCTGAGCGGGCATTCTGGCCCTTATGGCCGCGGCAGGAAGTACCACCATGACCAGAACCGGAACCACGGCCTACTCTTTTGCGGCCTTTTCTTTCCTCAGGAAAGGGATATAATGTATTGAGTTGCATATTACGCCGCTCCCACTTCCACAAGGTGTTTTACCTTGTCTATCATGCCGCGTATGGCGGCGTTGTCTTTATGCACTTTAACCATTTCACGCTTTGTAAGGCCAAGGGCAGCCAGCACTTTGCGCTGGGCAGGCTTAAGGCCAATATAGCTGTGGATAAGCTTTATACGAATCATGTCAATCCTCTCGGGTCTCTTGGGCCTTGCGGGCCTTTCAGCAAACCGTGATTATTTGCGGGGGGCTTCCACTTTTTTGCCGCGAAGCTCGGAAACATCCTTGGCACTGCGCAGGGAGGTAAGACCTTCCATAGCAGCACGCAGAACATTGTGCGGGTTGTTTGTGCCAATAGCTTTTGCAAGCACATCGGTCACACCGGCAGCTTCCATAACGGCGCGCACCGCACCGCCTGCGATAATACCCGTACCACGGGAAGCAGGACGAAGCATCACGCGGCCAGCACCAAAGCGGCCAAGCACTTCATACGGCAGGGTGCCTTCCACAAGGGGAATATGCACCATTGTTTTACGGGCGCGCTCCGTCGCTTTGCGCAGAGCTTCCGGCACTTCCTGGGCTTTGCCAAGGCCATAGCCCACATTGCCTTTGCCATCTCCCACCACCACCAGGGCGCTGAAGGAAAAGCGTCTGCCACCCTTCACAACCTTGGCAACACGATTCAAATGCACGATTTTCTCAATGAAACCGGATTCAAGCTGAGTCTGTTGTTCCATGCGTATTGTACTCACTTTCTTTAAAGCGGGCTAGAAAACAAGGCCGCCTTCACGGGCACCTTCGGCCACTGCCTTTACTTTGCCGTGGTACAAGTAGCCATTACGGTCAAAGACCACGCTCTTGATACCCTTTTCCATTGCCGCGCGGGCCACATCAAGGCCCACTTTTTTGCCACCTTCCACATTAGAAGCGCATTTGTCTCCCTTTTTGGAAAGCACAAGGGTGGAAGAAGAAGCAAGTGTCACGCCTTCAGCGTCGTCCACAATCTGCGCGTAAATGTGCAAATTGGAGCGGAACACCACAAGGCGGGGACGTTCTTCTGTGCCTATAACTTTTTTGCGGATACGCACCTTACGGTGCTTACGCTCTTCGTTTTTGGATAATTGCATAGCCATCCACCCTATTTGCCCTTGCCGCCAGACTTACCAGCCTTGCGACGGACAATTTCTGTTTCATACTTAATACCCTTGCCTTTGTAAGGTTCAGGCTTGCGCAGGCGACGAATACGCGCCGCCATTTCGCCCACCAGTTCCTTATCCACACCGGAGAGGGTAAGTTTTTGGCCTTCTGCCTTGGCTTCAATGCCCTTTGGCAATTCCACCACTACCGGGTGGGAAAAACCAAGCGCCAGTTCCACAAAATTGCCTTTTACCGCAACTTTATACCCCACGCCAATGACATCAAGGGTCTTAGAAAAACCCTTGGAAACCCCTTCTACACAGTTGGCCAAAAGTGTACGGCGCAGACCATGCTGGGCACGGGAGTCGCGGGTGTCTTCCTTACGGGTAAGAACCACTGCCCCATTTTCGAGCGCATAGGATAAAAGCGGGCAAGCGGGTGTGGTCAGAGAGCCCTTGGGGCCTTTGACAGCAATGGATTCTTCCCCCAGGGTCACTTCTACGCCTTTTGGAAGAACAATAGGCTGTTTCCCTATTCTTGACATATCAATACCTTTCCTTTTCTACCGCAAAGGGGGCTACCAGATTTCACACAAAAGCTCACCACCAACTTTCTGTTCGTGCGCTGTTGCGCCGTCCATAACGCCGTGGGATGTAGATAAAATACAAATGCCAAGGCCATTTTGCACACGCGGTATTTGGTGGTTGCCCACATACACGCGGCGGCCAGGCTTGCTGATACGCTTAAGCCCAAGAATTGCAGGCTGCCCTTTGTGGTACTTCAGCCCTATGGTGATGGTGCGGTCATCCACCGTCACCTCTTCCACATAGCCTTCCTGCTTCAAAATGCCGGCAAGGGCTTCTTTGATTTTTGAGCGCGGCACACTTACTTCCTTATGCAGGGCCAAGTGCGCGTTGCGGATACGCGTAAGCATATCTGCAATGGGATCGGTCAACATGGTTTACTCCTGAGAGTTTTTGTGAGCTTTTACCAGCTCGATTTACGAACGCCGGGCAGTTCACCCTGCAAAGCCATTTTGCGAAAGCAAATACGGCACAGGCCAAACTTGCGCATATACGCGCGGGGGCGCCCACATACTGGGCAACGGTTGTAGCCGCGGGACGAAAATTTCGGTTTGCGGCTGGCCTTTACTTCAAGGGAAGTACGAGACACTGGGCTACTCCTTATTTACGGAACGGCATGCCAAGTTCAGTAAGCAACAGCTTGCCTTCCTTGTCTGTCATGGCGGTGGTAACAATGGTGATATTCATGCCCTTGGGATTTTCCACACGGTCAGATTCCATTTCCGGGAATATAGTGTGTTCCTTGATGCCCAGGGTAAAATTGCCACGACCGTCAAAACCGCGATCAGGGATGCCGCGGAAGTCACGGATGCGGGGCATGGCAAAATTCATCAGTTTGTCCAGAAAATCCCACATGGGATCTCTGCGAAGGGTCACGCGGGCGCCAATAGGCATACCTTCACGCAACTTAAACGCTGCAATGGACTTTTTGGCGCGCGTCATAACAGCCTTCTGGCCCGCTATGGCGGTAAGATCCGCAATAGCTTCTTCCATAAGCTTATTGTTGGTGCTGGCAGCACCAAGACCAATATTGAGCGATACCTTTTCAATTCCGGGAACTTGCATAGGAGATTTATAATTGAATTCCTTTTGCATTACCGGAACAATCTTTTCACGGTATATCGTTTCCAAGCGGGTCATGGCAAAATTCCCTTCTAAATATTTTCGTTGCACTTCTTGCAAAAGCGGACTTTCTTGCCCTTTTCGTCTTCACGGTATCCAATACGGGTGGGCTTGTTGCACTTAGAGCACATGACCATCAGGTTGGAAACATGGATGGGCATTTCTTTATCTGCAATGCCGCCGGGCTCTTGCCTGTAGGGATTAGGACGCACATGGCGTTTTACCATGTTCACCTTTTCCACAAGCACACGGTCAGACTTGCGAAGGATTTTAAGCACCTTGCCTATCTTGCCCATATCCTTGCCGGCAATTACCATTACCTTATCGTCTTTGTGGATGCGGTACTGTTTCATTTTTTACTCCTACAACACTTCAGGGGCCAAGGAAACAATTTTCATAAAGTTCTTGGCTCTGAGTTCGCGGGCAACAGGTCCGAAAATACGGGTGCCCACAGGCTCACCCTGCTTGCTTAAGAGCACGGCAGCGTTTGAGTCAAACTTGATGTAGGAGCCATCGGCGCGGCGCACTTCCTTGGCTGTACGCACAATAACCGCCTGCATCACATCGCCTTTCTTCACCTTGGAGTGGGGCATGGCGTCTTTTACTGATACCATGATAATGTCCCCCACAGTGGCGTAACGCCGGTGGGAGCCTCCCAGCACCTTGATGCAGGCCACTTCCTTGGCGCCGGAATTATCCGCCACCTGGAGTCTTGATTCCACCTGGATCATGGGTATATCCTTCTTTGCCTTTAGGCCTAATAGTTTGACTACACAGCCTTTTCAATAACTTGCAAGAGATGCCAGCGCTTATTCTTGCTCATGGGCCGGTATTCTATAATGCTCACCTTATCGCCAATTTTGCACTCATTCATGGGGTCATGCGCGGTGCATTTTTTGCGGCGACGGATGTATTTTTTCAAAAGCGGGTGTTGGACAAGGGTTTCGACACGGACAACAATGGTCTTATCGCTCTTATCGCTCACCACGATGCCTGTAAGCGTTCTGCCTTTTTGGGTTTTAAGGGCGCTCTCCATCATGCTCTCCTATGCCTTCTTTTTTTCTGCAAGAACGGTCAGATAACGAGCAATCGTTTTCTTTGCGGCCGGGATTGCAGAAGTCTTTTCAAGCTGGGAAGTGGCATGCTGGAAACGGTAATCAAACAGTTCCTTTTTTGCGGCTGCCAACTTGTCTTCCAAATCTTTTACGCTAAGCGCACGGATTTCGCTTATTTTCATTCAAAGGCCCCCTCTTTCACCACAATGACTGTTTTCACAGGCAGTTTGTGGGAAGCGCGCGTAAGCGCTGTCTTGGCCATATCAAGGCTTACGCCTTTTATTTCATAAAGAATACGACCAGGCTTGACAGGCGCGCACCAGCCAACCGGTGCACCCTTACCACTGCCTTGCCGTGTTTCCAAAGGTTTCGCGGTCACTGGGTGGTCCGGGAACACACGAATCCATACCTTGCCGCCACGGCGTATATGACGCATCATGGCGATACGGGCCGCTTCAATTTGCTGGCTGGAAAGCTTGCCGTGTTCCACAGCTTTCAAGGCTATGTCGCCAAAAGCTATGGTAGCGCCACGGGTTGCCGGCCCACGCAAACGGCCTTTTTGCCATTTACGGAATTTTACTCTTTTTGGAGCAAGCATGACTATTCTACCTCTTTATCCAGGATTTCACCCTTGTATACCCAAACCCGCACGCCTATGAGGCCATAGGTGGTGTGGGCTTCGGCAAAGCCATAATCAATGTCGGCACGCAGGGTTTGCAGCGGCACACGGCCATCGCGGTACCATTCTGTACGGGCAATTTCTGCACCGGCAAGGCGGCCACCACAGGTAACTTTAATACCTTCTGCGCCGGATTTGCGGGCCTGGGTAACCGTGCGCTTCATGGCACGGCGGAAAGCCACACGGCGCTCAAGCTGCATGGCAATACCTTCTGCCACAAGCTGGGCTTCCACTTCCGGACGGCGGATTTCATTCACTTCCAGCGCAAATTCCCGGCCAAATTTCTTTTTCAGGTCAGCGCGCAGTTTTTCTATTTCCGCGCCTTTGCGCCCAATCACAATACCCGGACGGGCAGTGGAAAGGATAAGCTTAATTTTGCCGCCAAAACGCTCAATTTCTATTTTGGAAATGCCGGCAGCGTACAGAAGCTTTTTCACAAATTTGCGGATCTCATGGTCTTCGTACACAAAAGACGCGTAGTCTTTTTTGGAAAACCAGCGGGATTGCCAATTCTTGTTATACCCCAGCCTAAAGCCGTAAGGATGTACTTTCTGACCCATAGCCTATGCCTGCCCTTCTGAAAGAATTACGGTAATATGACTTGTGCGCTTGCGTATGTGCATGGCGCGGCCCTGAGAACGCGGCATAAAGCGCTTCCATGTGGGGCCTTCGTTCACAAGCACTTCCTTGACAAACATAGAGTCCACGTCAATACCCGGGTATTGTGCGGCATTGGCAAGAGCCGAACGCACAACCCCAAGCAGTACACCTGCGGTCTTATTGGGGGTGAAGCGCAAAAGGTTCATGGCTTCTTCCACCGGTAATCCGGTCACGTTTTTGGCCACAAGACGGGTCTTGCGGGGGGAAACGCGCTGGTATTTGGCGATTGCTTTTGATTCCATTCTCGCACCCGTTACTTTTTGGTAGCTTTGGTCTTTTTGTCAGCCGCGTGGCCGTGGAAGGTGCGCGTGGGCGCAAATTCGCCAAGCTTATGACCAACCATATTTTCTGTCACAAACACAGGGATAAACTTTTTGCCATTATGCACCGCAAAGGTGAGACCCACCATTTCCGGTAATATGGTGGAACGGCGTGACCATGTTTTAACCACGCGGCGGTCACCGGAGGCAACCGATGTTTCCACCTTTTTTGCAAGGTGTTCATCCACAAAGGGACCTTTTTTAAGAGATCTGGGCATATATCAGCTCCTACTTCTGGCCACGCCGCTTTACAATAAGACGGCTGGAAGGCTTTTTCTTGTCGCGGGTTTTGTAACCCTTGGTGGGAATACCCCATGGGGTCACCGGGTGGCGACCACCAGAGCTTCTGCCTTCACCACCACCTAACGGGTGGTCAACCGGGTTCATGGCTACGCCACGCACCTTGGGACGACGGCCAAGCCAGCGATTACGGCCGGCTTTGCCCAGAGAAATGTTTTCATGCTGAACATTGCCCACCTGGCCAACAGTGGCAAGGCAGGAAGCCAGTATTTTGCGCACTTCGCCGGAAGGCAAACGCAAAAGCGCGTATGTGCCTTCTTTGGCAACAAGCTGGGCATAGGTGCCGGCAGCGCGACAAAGCTGACCACCACGGCCAGGGTGCATTTCTATATTATGGATATTGGTACCAACAGGTATGCGGGATAATTGCAGCGCATTGCCGGGTTTAATATCGGCTTTTTCGCCTGCTTCCACATTATCGCCCTGCTTCAGGCCAACAGGCGCAAGTATGTAGCGCTTTTCGCCATCTGCATAGTGCAAAAGGGCAATGCGGGCTGTGCGGTTTGGGTCGTACTCAATTTCCGCAACACGTGCAGGCACACCCATTTTGTCGCGTTTGAAGTCAATAAGACGGTACAGACGCTTGACACCGCCACCACGGCGACGGCTGGTAATACGGCCATTGTTGTTATGGCCACTTTTCTTTGTCAACCCTTCGGTCAGGCTCTTTTCCGGAAAAGAACGGGTGATTTCTTCAAAATCAGAAACCGTCTGGAAGCGACGCCCGGCAGAGGTTGGTTTAAGCTTGCGAACAGCCATTGCCTACACTCCCTCAAAAAAGTCTATTTTGTCGCCCGGAGCAAGGGTCACATAAGCCTTGCTGTAACCGGCTATGCGGCCCTGTTTACGGCCTTGCTTCACACGGGCACGCGGTTTCACAGTTACCACATTCACCGCTGTTACCTTGACATTGAAGGCTTGTTCTACAGCCTTGCCTATTTCAATTTTGTTGGCCTTGGTATCTACAAAAAATGCTACCTGCCCCGCGGCTTCCCGCAGAAGCGTGGCTTTTTCCGTTACCACGGGCTTGAGTAAAACTTTGGTATAATCCATGTGAAGTTCCTCTTGGTTCAACCCGTCCCGGGCCTATTTAAAGCGCGCTTCCAAAAGCGGCACGGCGTTTTCTAAAAGCACCAGCTGCTTGTGGTTAAGCACATCGTACACATTCACCTGATCAGGCGTTACAAGCGTAATGCCCTGCAGATTGCGGGAAGAAAGCGCAAGGGTATCGTCCATTTCCGGCATAACCACCAGAGCTTTGGAAAGCCCAAGGGTATTAACCACACTGGCAAAATGTTTGGTTTTGGCTTCAGGCAGGGTAATGCCTTTTACCACCATAAGGCCTTCCTGCACGCGGGAAGAAAGAGCCATTTTAAGCGCCAGAGAGCGCACTTTCTTATTGACTTTAAAGCTGTAGTCGCGCGGCTGGGGACCAAAAAGAGCAGCACCACCACGCATAATGGGCGAACGGGAAGAACCGCGGCGCGCATTGCCTGTGCCTTTTTGTTTGTACGGCTTTTTACCGCCGCCGGAAACAAACGCACGGGTTTTGGTGGCATGGGTGCCTGCGCGCAAAGAAGCACGGTACTCACGCACAACAAAGTTCAGAATTTCCGGCCGAACCGCGACTTCAAACACTTCGGGCGCAAGGGTAATTTCCCCTGTTTCCGCTTTGTTCTGGTCATACACTTTCACTTGAGCCATGGTTCCATCCTCTTATTGCTTGCGCACAAGCACAAGGCCGTTCTTGGGGCCAGGCACAGCGCCTTTAACCAGAATAACATTATCTTCAGGACGCACTTCCACAATTTCCAGGCCCATTTCGGTTACCTGTTCATTGCCCCAGTGTCCGGCCATTTTTTTGCCTTTGAACACGTGGCCAGGGAAGGTGTTATTACCAATGGAACCACCGGAACGGTGCACTTTTTCGCAGCCGTGGGTGTCCTTGGAACCGTGAAAATTATGGCGGCGCATAACGCCCTGATAACCTTTACCAACGCTGGTACCTGTTACCTTAACCGTTTCCCCGGCTTTAAAAATTTCCACAGTCACTTCCTGGCCAAGCTCCATTTCAGGGGCGGCAGCAAGGCGAATTTCGCGCACATTGCGGAAATTCCCCTTGGCGGCTTTGGCAAAATGGCCAGCCATGGGTTTTGTGGTATGTTTATCTTTGGCAGAGCCATACGCCAGCTGAAGGGCGTGGTAGCCATCCTTTTCCGCGCTTTTTATCTGGGTCACGGGGCAGGGGCCGGCTTCAATCACAGTAACAGCAAGTGATTTGCCATCGCCTGTGAAAACGCGGGTCATGCCCAGCTTTTTCCCTAAAATTCCCATTGTATGAGACATAATGTTCCCTCAACTTAGAGCTTTATTTCCACATCTACCCCGGCAGGCAAGCTCAGCTTCCCCAGCGCGTCAACCGTCTGCTGGGTGGGGTCTAGTATGTCCATCAGGCGCTTGTGCACCCGCATTTCAAACTGTTCGCGGGATTTTTTGTTCACGTGTACAGAACGGTTTACCGTGTACTTGTGAATATTGGTGGGGAGGGGAATAGGCCCTGCCACACCCGCGCCTGTATTGCGCGCCGTGTCAACGATTTCCGCCACAGCCTTATCAAGGATACGGTAGTCGTAAGCCTTGAGCTTGATACGGATACGGTCACTGCCAACTGTCGTCATTGCGAATCTCCATTTTCGGAATTCTTTTTAACCCGAGGCAAAAAGAAGCAATTAAAGAACAAAACGGCCACACGCACAAGGCGCCTGACCAACTTTTACGAGAGATCCAGCGTGGATAATATTCCAAAAGCCAAGCGGCGTTCAGACTGCACCACACGGATGGCGTTTACCGCCCCAGCCCCCAGATTGGAAGGCTCTCCGCATAAAAGTTGTGTTTTGTCCCGTCCGCCCGGCAATAGAAAGGTTTACTTTCTAAAGACAGGTGGTCTTACAGGTTCCCACTCCACAGAAGGCCCGAGCCCTCTACCTTACAGTCTCTCTCTCGTTGTTGGGAGACTGGAACGGTGACAAATGAAGCGTGCGCCTGCAAATGTCAACGCTTGGGGCTTTTGCCTTCAAGCACATGGGGCCGCAGCCCCTTAATTCCGGGAAAATATAAGCGCTTTTCCCAGAAGCGCTTTCTTTTCTATATGGGAAAGAAAGTGCAGTCAAGTTTTTTTTTGCTTTTCCCGAAAGTTTTTTTTGCAAAATTTTTTATACTGTCTGTTTTTGCCCGGCCCATCGGGCTATGGCAAGTTCTAAAGACTCTAAAAAGGTATGGGGGGCAAGGGTTGTGTCCACAAGCCTGAAATGCACACCACGCAAAAAACCAATAAGTGTACACACCATAAGTGTGGAGGCAGCCTTAGCCTGGAGAAACGGTGTAACAGAGCCGTCTTCCTGCCCGCGCAAAAGATTCTGCTCCAGATAATCCCCGAAGGTGCGGTAAAGTGTGCTTACAAGTGTTTGCACTTCCCCCCCTTTACCCACAAAGTAGTTAGGCGCATCGCGGAATAAAAGAGCAAACGCTATACGGTTTTGCTGCATGGAAAGGCAAAAAGTCCGCGCAAAATGTTGCACAGCCCCAAGGCCATCCTTTGTTCCCCCTTCTTCTGCTACACCCGTCAGATCCTGGAGTAGCAGGGCGTTAACCTGATGCAAAAGGGTAAGAAAAATTTCATCCTTTGTCTTAAAATGCCGAAAAATTGTGCCCTCAGCCACGCCTGCTTCCTGTGCAATAAGCATGGTGGGGGTATTTTCAAAACCACGTTCGGCAAACAGCCGAGCCGCCGCTTCCAGTATAAGTTGTCTTTTCATTCTCTATTCCTTACAGGGAGCTGAGAAATGCTCCGTCTGATCCAACACGTTTTCCCTAAAAAGTTTTGCATACAGTTCCCGCTGAGGCTGGAGGGAGTCATCCAGTTCTACCATAAATGTTGCATACGCTGTAGAAAGAAAATGGCGGCGTGTGGGAAGTGAACCCAGACGAGCCATATGGGCTTTATCCTTTAATAGTTCACCAAATAAGTTAGAAACTACCGTGGCACGCACAGACGCGCTGTGATGCCTTTGCACAAATTCTTGCCCCCAAAGCGCACATTTTGCCAAATTTTCCGGGTGCCCCAGGGCTTCTGTTGCCATAGCAGCCGCTTCTTCTGCATTATTGGCCGCATAAACAGGTAACACGGTATCTGCCGGAAAAATTTCTTTAAAACCATGTAGCACACTATCATGCAACAGGGCAGCCCCGCAAGACATGGCTTCAAAACATCTAAAATTGACTTCCCCGGCAACCGACTGGTTCAGCACAATGCGCGATCTGCGGTATACCTCTGCATACGGGCCCTGCAACATAAGCAGTGGCGCGCGTTTTTTGACAGCCTTTAAAAAGGAAAGTCTTAACGGGTTATTGGGAGGATCAGGCGTACCCACAAAAGCCAAAGGGATATCCCGCGCGGCCAGCCATTCTTCCGTGCTTTGTTCCTGGGGGAAACACGCGGGGGCAAAAAGGGGAAACCACTCTGCCCTGTGCTGTTCTGCCAGAAAAAGTGGCAAAAAGTCTTTTTGCGCCACCAGGGTATAGTCAAACGCATGGGCAAAAGGCACATGCCAGGGATTACAATGCGTGTCTATGGCAAAAAAAACAGAAGGAAAGGGAGCGGCTTCCAACCCCATCAGCCAGGGGACATTCCCGTCATCCGCGTAAAGAAAAGCCTGGGGTGTAAAAAGTTTTTCCGCCAGAGTTTCCAGTAAACGTGAAAAAAGAACAGGGTGATGCACCAAAAGGTCATGCGCCCCTACCCCATGCCCCACGGAAAAAACTGCGTGCCCGGCCTTCCGCAATGCCTGGACAAGGTAGGTGTTCCCAGCAACCAAAATATCCATGTGGGGGAGTATAGGGACTTTGTTATTTTTTGCAAGATATAAGCATAATCTAAAATATTATCATATAATTTTTACGCAAAATACAATAAGTATAACGCGGCATAGAAAATACTGGAAAAGGTGTTTGGGCTTTGGCTATACTGCCCGGAGAATTTTCCCTCTACTTTTTGCTTGAAAGCAATAAAAATTCCGTTTAAAATACAAAGAAAGCTTTAACAGCATACCCGGGGCTACACCCCTTTGCACAACAAACCCGGTATAACCCCTAGGAGACCCCATGCATAATCAGGAAGAAATTCTTATCCTTTCCGAGTTGAAGGGCCTTGCGCTTGGCCTTTTGGCAGATGGCAAAATTGACCAGAGAGAGGCGGAATTCCTGCAGGACTGGCTTTTTAAAAACTCCGCCCGGGTAAAAGAAAGTTATGTGCTTTCCATGCTTTACAGGCGCGTTTCTGAAATGCTGGAAGATGAAATGCTTAGCCACAAAGAAAGCAGAGAACTTTTTACCACTTTACAGCGCCTTTCGCTTTCTGCGGATGCGGCCTCCAGAGCCGATACCTTGCCTGATGCCCTGCCAGATGTCCTTTCTGACGCCCTGGATGACACAGGCCCCCTTACGCTTATTCCCGCCGGGAGCGATATTTTTGATATGGACACAGAGCTGGACTTCAGCAAACCTTTTTCTTTCAGCGGTATTTTTGCGTTTGGCAGCAGAGAAAGCATTGAAGACGCCACCCTGAAACAAGGGGGGGAAGTTGTGGGTGGTGTGCGCAAGGACGACTGCTATCTGGTGGTAGGTTCTCTGGTCAGCCCGGACTGGTTGCGGGGCAATTATGGTACAAAAATTATGAAAGCGCGTGAACACCGCGCCAATGGGGGAACAGTAAAAATTATCCCGGAATATATCTGGGCGCGCCACGTTGCCTGATACAGCGCGTATTTATTCCGCCCCAGACTAAAAACAAACCCCTGCGGGGTTTGCGCCGCCCACCATCGCGCTTCGCTTGCTGGGCGGAAAGGCACGGAATTCGCTCACGTACGACGCCGCAAAGCGACG
>CAZJOG010000027.1:0-17883 GCA_964547565.1 uncultured Desulfovibrionaceae bacterium | reverse complement strand
CTCATGGCAATGACCAAGAGATGTTACCGCTATGCCGGCAACTAAATCTACATACTCCCTGCCTTCTGCATCCCACATACGCGAACCCTTCGCTCGGACAACAGAAAGAGGATAACGGCTGTATGTGCGGCAAAGCAGGGTTTCTTCACGGGCTTGCAACTGGGCAGTGGTAGACATGGTGTTTCTCCTTATATGTTTTTACAGCGCGTGGTTTATACCACGCATGGGGTTTTTATACCGCTGAACAGATGGAATGTTAAGCGGGAATGTTAGGCAGGAATATGTATGGAAAACTTGTATCCCTTCATACGCGGCGTAACAACAAAACACTCTCCACATGCTGGCTGTGGGCGAACATATCAAAAAGCAAAAGCTCAACAGGTTCATACAAAGACACAAAAAACGCAGCATCCCGCGCCAGTGTGGCAGGATTACAGGAAACAAGCGCAAGCATTCTGGGCGGATACTTTATCAGTGCCTTCACAAAAGCCTCATCCATGCCAGAACGGGGCGGGTCGGCTATAACAAGATCCGGCTGGTATTTTGCCAGCCTGTCCCCAAGACTTGCAGCATCCCTTTGCGTAAAAGAAACAGGCAGATTGTTTACACGGGCATTTTCTTTTGCCAAAGCCACACTTTCCCCTACAGACTCAAACCCATGCACAGCCGCACCTGTACGCGCCGCGCTAAGAGCAAAACCGCCAATCCCACAATAAACATCCCATATATTCTTAAATGGCCCGTATGGTTTTAAAGAATATATGACATTGTCGTATATTTTTTCTGCCATACGGCTGTTAACCTGATAAAAAGTGTTGTATCCCAGCGTCAGGTTAAGGCTTCCCGCGGGTGCAGGCATACGCTGTATAGCAGAATTTTCCGGGGTGTCAGAAGCAAGCAAAGGAAACAAGCTGGCAGAATGTCCTAAATTTACTGTTTCCTGCCATGTTGTTTCCCCTTTTGTCAGAAGTGTTTTTTCCCCCTGGGCTATATCATTTGCGGTTTTACGGCAACTAAACACAAAACCCCGCATAAAGGGCTGGGCCATAAGGTTTTCCGCAAGGTGTTTAACAGCCTCCCGTTCTGTCGCTGTTTGGGGAGGTGCGGTGATAAGTTCTGCCAGTATGCGCGCCTCGCCATAGTTTGCGGGTGCTTCACGCAACACAAGCATACGCCAGAAACCGCTTTTGCTTTTGTTATCCCAGGCAGGCAGGCCATACCGCGTGGCAAGTTCTTGCACCTGCCGGCGGATAAACAGCAGGGCTTTTTTTCCTTGCGGGCTTTGCATCATACAGTCTGTTACTTCCACAACAGTATGGGAAGCCCTTTCTCTGAGGCCAAGTAACACAGAACCCTGCAGGCCCTGCGCAAACGCAAACTCCATTTTATTACGTAATGGTGTTGCCTCCAAGTCTGCCCCATAAAAAGAAGTATGTTGGGGCAGGCGTATTTTCCCTATACGGGTAAGCGCATCTTCCACCAGTTGTTTTTTCCAGCGTATTTGTTCCTCATACGGCAGTTTCATCCACGGGCAGCCCCCGCATGTGCCTGCGTGGGGGCAGGGCGCTTTCTGTTCTACAGGGCTTTTTTCCAAAACCTCCAGCACTTTCCCTTCCGCAAAACGGGCTTTTTCTTTTTCCACAGACACACGCACATATTGCCCAGGCAAAGCATTTTCCACAAAGATTGTTTTATTTTCTACACGCCCTACACCACGACCATCGTGCGAAAGCCCTTCCACCCGGACAACAACTGTTTTTTCCATTTTTTCCTCTTGACTTTTTCTTTTTTTGCCCGCTATACTTGGACACGCCTTTTCCCTTTATTTTTTTGAGGAGACATGCCATGTTCAGCACCATTTCCGAACTTATCGCCAATGCTTCCCACTCCACCCCGCAGGGTTTTGTTGGTGTGGGTATTATTTTTACCTATTTTATTGTGATGCTGCTGGCTATTGCCTACAGGATTAAAAAAGGCGACCACGTGCACCATTGAGCAATTGTGCCACTGGCACATAGGTATTTGCCGTTTTTATGAGACAGCCCAAAAGTTTTGGGCTGTCTTTTTATTTTATCTATATGACAATGAAATATAATTGTTTGGCAGGAGGGGAAAAGAGGGGGTTCCCCTTCTCTCCCCCAACACTCTTCCTACTCCCAAAACTCCCATCTGGGTTCTTCTGCTTTAATAGCCGCGTGGATTTCTTCCTGTGTAGCGGTTGCGGCGCCTATTTTCCCCACCACTATCCCTGCCGCGTAATTGGCTATCAGGCAAGCGGCCTCTATAGGGATACCGCATGAAAGCGCGAGCGCCAGGGTAGCGATAACCGTATCCCCAGCGCCGGATATATCAAACACTTCCCGTGCGGCTGTTTCTATATGCAGTACGCCCTTTAAAGGGCTAAAAAGCGCCATGCCGTCTGCCCCCAGAGTAGAAAGCAAATACGGTGCCTGCAATTCTTCCCGCAGTTTGCTGCCTGCAAGCAAAAGCTCCGCTTTGCTGCGTGCCGGCATATTCGCCAGTTCCGCTGTTTCTTTCTGGTTAGGCGTCAGTAAAAAAGCCTGCTGGTAACAAACTTTATTTTGGGGTTTAGGGTCTACCAGCACCCGCGCGTGCGGCACATATTGGCGTATGGCTGGCAACAGGGCAGAATCCACCAGGCCTTTCCCATAGTCAGAAATTAAAAAAACAGGGATGCCGCCTATTTCGCCTGTTCTGCCTGTTGCGCTGTTGTGCCCGCCAGTGGAACAATCTTCTGCCACTTGCGCGAGCACAGCCTGGAGTGCCGCTGTTTCCGCCGTATTAAGCGGGGTATCCACCTCTTCATCCAAGCGCAGCATTTGCTGGTTACGGGCAAAAATGCGGGTTTTAATGGTAGTAGGCCTGTTACCGGCGCGGATAAGATGATGCCGTACATTCGCTGTTTCTAAAAGTTTTTGCATTTCCCGGCCGGCCGTGTCATCCCCCGCCAGTGCCACCAATTCGGCATGGCCCCCCAGGGCAGAAATATTACGCGCCACATTGCCCGCACCACCCAGAAAATGCTGTTTTTTTTCCATTTTGACTACTGGCACGGGTGCTTCCGGCGAAAGACGGCTTGCATCGCCCGACCAGTACGCATCCAGCATGGCATCACCCAGCACATACACCTTGCCAAGGCGCAAACGCGGCAAAAAAGCGTACAATTCTTCTTGTGTGTACATACGCGGCCTTAGTTATGACAAACGCTTGCGGCTGCGTGGGATTTGCGCATTTTCCAAACCAAGCGCCGCCAAAAGGCGCGTCAGCTCCTGTTCCGATGTATAACGGATTTCCAAACGGCCTTTTTTGGCTGTCCCATAGAGCGTGGTTTGCGCGTCCAGTTTATAGGCATGCTCAGCCTTGCTTTTTGCAGGTTTAGCCTGGGCAGCGTCTTCTGTTGTTTCCTCTGGCAGCAGACCCTCAAGAGTTTTCCCGTCCCTGTCTGTATCTGGCAGTACACCCTGTTTTTTCCACACATCCACAGCATGTTCCACATCCCGCACAGAAAGCTGCTCTTCTTCTATTGTGCCCAAAAGCCGATCCAATTCCTCCGGCTTTTCTGCCAATGGTAAAAGCGCCCGCGCGTGGCCTGCACTCAAAGCCCGGGAGCGTACCTTCCCTTGCACATGCACCGGTAGTTGTAACAGCCTGAGCGAATTTGCCACCGCCGGCCTGCTTTTGGAAAGCTTTTGCGCCAGTTCTTCCTGGCTGAGATTATACTGCTCCCGTAATGTATGGTAGGCTTCTGCCTCTTCTATGGGGTTTAAATCTTCCCTTTGCAGATTTTCAATCAGTGCCACAGTCAGCACCTCTGCATCCGTATAATCTTTTATAATAACCGGCAGTTCTGTTAAACCTGCCAGTTTGGCCGCCCGCCATCTGCGTTCGCCCGCTATTATTTCATAGACCTGGGGGTGGCTGGCTTCCTTTTTGCGTACCAGTATAGGCTGCAATAAACCCTGCTCCTTAATGGACGCCGCCAGCTCCATAAGGGAAGCTTCACTGAAATACTTCCGCGGCTGAAAAGAACAGGGGATAATCTGCGTGAGCGCCAATTTTTCACTCGCCTGACCCGTATCATCCGCCTGCTGCAATAAAGCGCCTAATCCGCGCCCTAACCCACGTTCACTCAGTGCCATACCTTTCTCCCAAAAAAATTACCCACCATGGGGAAACTCGTGTCTAAATGCAAAAATTTTGAACATAACGTTGTTCAAAATTTTCGCAGGATCGTTCGCAAAAAAACGTGGTTTTTTGCTCACTTACGCCGCTCACGGCGGCGTAAAACCCTGCGGGTTTCTAGTGTTTACTTTTGCAAGTAAACACTCAGACTAATGACAAACCCCTCTGGGGTTTGCGCCGCCCACCATCGCGCTTCGCTTGCTGGGCGGAAAGGCACGACATTCGGTCATTTAACGGCACGGCAAAGCCATGCCTATTCCCTCTGTCGGCAGGTTGTTGACTTTGTCAACAACCTAAGTGTTTACTTTTGCAAGTAAACACTAAACCTTGCGCTTTTTCTGCACCACCTCTGTGGCTAAGTCCAAATACGCTTCCGCCCCTTTGGACTTTATATCATAATGTAATATAGACTTGCCATGGCTCGGTGCCTCGGAAAGTCTTACGTTGCGCGGGATAATTGTTTTAAATAAGTCTTGCGGGAAATACCGCTCCGCCTCACTTTTTACCTGCCGGGCCAATTTATTACGCGCATCATACATAGTAAGCACCACACCCAGCAACTCAATTTCCGGGTTTAAACGCTTTTTTACCTGCTCATAGGTATGCAAAAGTTTTACTATGCCCTCTAAGGCAAAAAATTCACACTGCAAAGGGATTAATAACTCTTTTGCCGCACACAGCGCATTCAGGGTTATTAAACCTAAAGAAGGCGGGCAGTCTAATATGATAAAATCATACTCCTCGCATAAGGGCTTTAATAAATCCGCCAGAAAAAATTCCCGCGCCATTTTGTCCACCAGCTCCAATTCCAGAGCCACAAGATCCGATGTGGAAGGAAGTAATGCCAAAAAAGGTGTGGCTGTTGGCAAAAGCGCGCTCCCTACATCTTCCGGATGGCAGAACGATGTATACAAATTCTTTTTTATGCTCTCCTTATCAAAACCCAGCGCACTGGTAGAGTTTGCCTGCGGATCACAATCCACCAGCAAAACCCTGTTTTCCATAATGGCCAGTGACGCCGCAAGGTTAACAGAGGTTGTTGTTTTACCAACCCCACCTTTCTGGTTTGCGATAGCGATTATACGTGGCATATTGCTACCCCTTTGCGGCGTGAGCATACGGTTCATTTTGGCTTGCCGCTTCACTGTTTCTATAGAAAATTAGTTGTATTGGCAAGGTTTATTCTGGAATGTTTCACGGGAAACACGTTTAATCCTCCGCCTCTAAACCTGTTGTTTTGGCGAAAGAAGCGACTTGTTCCAGGGTTGTTATTCCCAAAAATTTTTTACAATCTTCAAGTATAAGGTAAAGGCAGGGGATAAGGGCAAGGGTAATAACCGTAGCAAAAAGAACGCCAAACCCCAGGGATATTGCCACAGGGATAAGCTGTTTTGCCTGGTATGTCTGTTCCAGCATCATAGGCATAAGGCCAATAAAAGTGGTGAGTGTGGTAAGAAGAACGGGCCGGAAGCGTCTTGTGGTTGCTTCTACTATTGCCTGCCTTGGGGGTATACCTATACGGATACGTTTATTGGCAAAGTCTATAAGAACAAGGGCGTCGTTGACAACAATACCGCAAAGAGCCAAAACACCGATAAGGCTGATAACACTGAGGTTATAGCCAAGAAGTATATGCCCAATAAGGGCGCCCACCATACCAAAGGGTATACTAAACATAATGAGAAGGGGTTGGGAGTAACTTTTAAAGGGTATGGCAAGCAGAACGTAGATAGCAAGCAGCACACACAAAAGGCCTGTATAAAGGGTAGCCATACTTTTATCTATATCACGCTGCATGCCACCGTACGACCATGAGAGGCCGGGAAACTCTGCGGCAAGACGGGGGAGTATATCTGTATCCATAGCCTGTTTAACACGGCCGGATTCGGAACGTGGCAAAACATCTGCTGCTATGGTGAGGGTTTGCTGGCCCTGTACACGGCGGATGGTGGAATACGGGACACTTTCTTTAATGATGGCAATATCAGCAAGCAAGGCCTGCCCACCACCAGGCAGGCGAAGGCGAAGGCTGGGCAAGGTTTGGGTATTATTACGTTCAAGGGTATGGAGCCGAAGTTTCACTGTCACTTCATCCGCCGCGCGCTGCATTTTGAGGATAGTGATACCATCAAAGGCGGCACGCACCTGACTGGCTACATCTTGGGCAGTAAGACCAAACTGCGCAGCAGCAGGGAGAAGGACAATGTCATACTGCCGGGTACGGCGGCTCATACCTGTATCCACGTCCCGCACCTGGGCAAAAGTAAGAAGTTCTTCTCCCAGGGCTGTGGCGGATTCTTCCAGTGTGGTGAGGTCTTTGTGGGAAATACGCACAGTAAGCCCTCTGCCAGATCCCGGCCCGCCGCGGTCTGACTGGAACGCGATATTTTCCGCTTTAGGGAACGTGCCGGCGCGTTCACGCCAGAGCTGGGTGAAGGTGGTGGTAGATAAGGGGCGGGTATCCGCGCCTGTAAGATACACACGCACCTGCACGGAAGAAGGCCGCAGGGAAGCAAAAATACCGGAAGAAAGCTTTTCGCCCCCATTTTCGTCAATAATTTGCTGGGCGCTTTCCACCAGAATATTTTTGACATTTTCCAAATCCGCGCGGGTACTGCCTGTAGGCATAGTAACCTGGACAAAGGCCATATCTGTTTCTGCCACAGGCATAAGTTCAAAGCCCAGTCTGTCGGAAAAATAAAAAGCGCCGCCAATAAAAAGCAGGGCCAGACATGCGCAAAGAACAGCGTAGCGGTTGGTGAGCATACGGCGCAAAAGAGGGGCGTATACACGGTGAACCCAATGGGTAAAACGCTGGCTGAAGTGGCGCTGCCGGGCGGCAACACGGGCCATAAAACCGACGGAAGGCTTACCGTGGGCAAGGTGACAGGGCAGGATAAAAAGGCTTTCTATAAGGGAACAGCCAAACACAGCGATAACAATATACGGCAGAGTACCAAAAAGCTGGCCAGGCATACCAGGCAAAAGCAAAAGGGGCACAAAGGCCACCATATTGGTGAGAATACTAAATGTAACAGGGGCCACAACTTCGCGTGTACCAAGAATAGCGGCATCATGGCGTTTATAGCCGCGCCTTCGCCATGTGTGGATATTTTCGCCTACCACTATGGCATCGTCCACCACAACACCAAGGGTAAGAATAAAGGCGAACATGGTCATCATATTAATAGAAATATCAAGTGGTTTGAGAAAAAGGAAGGAGCCAAGGATAGAAATGGGGATACCAAGGCTAACCCAAAAGGCAAGCTTGGGGTCAAGAAAAAGGGAAAGGGTAAGAAAAACCAGAATAAAACCCATAACAGCGTTGCGGATAAGCAGATCTTTGCGCTGGTTGTAGTCTGTGGCGTCGTCAAAAAGTATGTTTATTTTCAAATTACCGGGGAGCATGGTGTTGTATTGCTCCACCACTTCTCTGGCAGCCGTGGAAACAGAGGTAGGGCTTTGACTGCCCACACGGTACACATCAATAAGCACGGTAGACTGGCCGTTAAATTCTGTTTTAAAACGGCTTTCGGCAAAGCCGTCTGTCACTGTGGCAATATCTTCCAGAAAAAGCTGACGCCCGTCCTGCCCTGTACGGACAGGCACACGGGCAAAATCTGCGCCTGTGAGCTTGCGGGCGTCTATGCGTAAAAATATATCCCCCTGGTCGGTCTGCATATAACCAGCGCCAAGCTCCACGGCAGAGTCACGCAGGGTGGCGGCTACTTCCGCGAGGGTAAGGTTATATTGGATTAAAGCATCCTGCGAAATTTCAATTTGTATTTCGCGGTCTTGGAGGCCATCCAGATTAACCTGGGTGATGTCCGGCTGGAGGGCAAGTTCTGTGCGGATAATTTCTGCCCATTCGCGGAGAACTTCCGGGTTTTCGTTACCTGTCAGAACAAGGGTAAGCACTTCATGCACACGGCCGGAAAGCACAACATGGGGGCGTTCCGCATCGGAAGGCAGGTTACGCACCGTATTAACCGCATTTTGCACGTCTTTGAGAAGGCTGTCTCTGTCAACACCTTCAATACCCATTACGGTGATGGTGGCGGCGCCCGGGTTAATTTGGGCGGTTATTTCGTCCACATTTTCCAGATCCTTAATAACCTGCTCAATGGGGATAACAAGGCTGCGCATAATTTCATCAGGGTTTGCGCCCTGATAAACAAGGCTGATACGCACAGATTCCAGCTCAGAGGGGGGCATCACTTCCTGCCGGATAGTGGAAGCCACCACCAAACCGCCAATAACAAAAAAAAGCATAAGCAGGTTGGCGGCAACAGGGTTAGACACCATCCAGGCAAGGGCACCGTGTTTTGTGTCCTTCTCAGGCGTGTTCATGGCCGGGCTCCGATACTCTGTATTTCCATACCCTGTATGGGCGCGGCAAGGGTGGAGGTAATAAGCAGCTCGCCATGTTGCAGGGCAGTGTCAGGCATACCGGCCTGTTCGCGTATATAGGCGGTGGTGCTGTCCTTCCAGATAACTTCCACGGGGCGTATATCCAGCGTATTGTCTGGCAGGAGAATCCATACAGTATCATTATCCCGCAAAGCGCGGCGGGGAATAATAACAACACTTGTAAGCAGACGGCCTGCAAGGCGGATATTCACCTGATCCCCCAGATACAGAGGGGCGTATCCTTCCGGAGGGGCAAGAGGGGAAGGCACATCTACCAGAATACGGGCAAGGCGGTTTGTGGCATCCAAAGTGGCGTAACTGGGCTGGAGTATACCCTGCCATACATCCCCATTCGAGGTGGTAATTTCCACAGGGACGGGCTCATGACGTCTGAAAAGACCGGCCTCTGTGAAAGTGTTAAGCGGCAGGCCGGACTCTACCCAGTATGCGTCTGTACCCACAAGGGTGGCAAGCCCTTCGTTTGCGGAAACAACATGGCCTATGGAAACAGCGCGGGAAAGCACAAGGGCATTAAACGGGGCAAAGATGCGGGTACGGGCAAGGGCTGTGGCGGCACGTTCCACATCTACTTCCGCACTGGAAACAGCGGCTTTTACCTGGGCAAGCTGGGGGGCACGCAGGGCCAATTCGGATGAAGCAAGAGCGGCGGAATCTGGCATAATTTTGCGTAAATGCTCCAATTCCTGACGGGCGATATTCTGCTGGCCCATTTCTACCTGCAGGTCAGCTTTGGCGCGCGCAAGGGCGGCCTCTGCTTTTCTCAGGTCGGAGAGGTAGTCTTTTTCTTCCAGTAATACAAGCGGCTGGCCCTGCTGCACCAGAAGGCCGGGTTCCAGAAAAGGGGTAATTTCCACAATTTGCCCTGCCAGACGGGAACGCAGGGTCACTTCCGTTTTGGCGCGCACAGTGCCAAGGGCATGCACATACAGGGTAACATCCCCTTTTTCCATGGGCATAACCTGCACACGGGGGGTGGCGGCAACAGGCCTCACACGCGGGGCCTGCGGGCTGAAAATAACCAGCAGATACGCCAATACAATACCAAAACCAAGTAAAAGAAAGGGCAAAAAAAGACGGGCTTTTTTTCGCATAGCTGCCTCACTGTACAATAGGGAAAAGGCGCGGTGTTTTCCATGCGGCGGAAAATGCCGCGGAAATTATGGCAGTTTTGCACCCCCGAGGACACGGTGTAAAGCGATACGTTGCTTTAAAAGGGCCGCCCGCTGCAAAAGAACATTACGTTCAAGGGATTGCAAATTCTGGACTTCCGTCAGGTACACAAGAAACTGGGTTTTACCGGCAAGGTAACGCGAAAGGGATTCTTTTTCCGCAAACTGCGCCAGAGCAAGCTGTTTTTCCATGCTTGCCAGATACTCTGTGCGGGCTTTTTCACTCACCAGCGCGTTATACACTTCTGTATACGCTTCTGCCACAATTTTGGTATACGCGACGGAGCGTTCCTCCGCAAGGGCGCGGCTGCGCGCAACATCAGCCGCACGGCCCCCTGCATCAAAAATAGGGCCGGCAAGGGCAGCCACAAGGCTTGTTGTCCAATTGGCAAACAAAAGGTTAAGGGCCGCAGGGCCATACGCGGCAGAGGCGCTAAGGTTTAAAGAAGGCAAGAGATTTGCCTTGCTGGCTTTCAGGGCGGCATCTGCCCCCAGTAATCTGTAGCGCGCGGCACGGATATCCGGCCGGTTTGCCAAAAGATCAACAGGCAGGCCAACATCTGGCAAAGGGGGCAATGCCGGCAGGGCGGATTGCGCGGGTATAAACGCAGGGGGCAGGCTGGCTTTGCCAAGTAAAAGGGCCAAACGCTGCAAAAGAAGTTGTTCTTCCATTTTTAAAAGCGGCAATTCATTTTGCGTACGCAAAATCTGTTGCTGCTGCTGCAACACATCCAACGCGCCAGCCTGACCATTAACAAGCCGCACTTCCTGCAGGGAAAACACGGTGGTGTTCAATTCCAGCTGGCGCTCCACAATGGCCTGTTCCGCGCGGTTGGTGAGTATATCCACCCAAAGCTCTGCCACCGTGGCGCTGATGGTAAGGGCCGCACTTTGCGCGTCTTCCTCTGTGGCCTTATAGGCAAGCAAATCTGCCTGCTTCAGAGAAGAAAGCCTTCCCCAGATGTCTATTTCAAAAGAAGCCGCAAGCGAGCCTGTGTATGTTTCTGACTGGGAAAAGCGGCTGGGGTCAGCTTCCTGCTTTTGGCTTTCCCCGCGGCTTTCAGAAGCTCTGGCAGAATAGGAAAGCGAGGGCCAGAGAGAAGCCCCGGATTTTTTGGCTACTGCCTCCGCCTGCTGTAAACGGGCATAGGCTGTGCGTATATCAAAATTTCCGGCAAGGGCGGCGCGGATAAGGCTGTCCAGATTGGGGCTGTTAAAACTTTCCCACCAGCTGGGGACCAGAGCTGGGGCAGGCGCAACCAGACCAGTGTTTCCCGGCAAATTATCCCCCAATGGCATAGCCTGCGCAGGGACTGCCTGCCCGTATCCATACAAAGGCTCTACACCAGAAGCAGGGGGGCTATCCGCACCTGTGGCATACTCCACCGGCATATTTTCCGGCAGGACTGGAGAAAATTCTGTATTAAATGGGGAGCAGGCTGCCAGAAAAGCGGGGGAAAACAGGGCAAGCAGAAAAAAAACAAAGCGGACAGGGAATATAAAATATACGACATTCTGGTATATTTTATTTTGCATCTCCTGTTCCTTCCTGGCGAGTAAATTTTACACTGGCGCAAAGGCCACCTTCCGGCCTGTTTGTCAGGCGGATTTTCGCGCCTAAAGCGCGCGCCATACTGCGTGCGATGGAAAGACCCAAACCCGTTCCCCCTGTTGTTTTACAGCGGGAAGGCTCCAGACGGAAAAAAGGCTCAAATACACGGTCAAGCATGTTTTCCGGGATACCCGGGCCATTATCTACAATAGCGATAGTAAGACTTGTGGGGCTGTCCATAACAGCTATACGGGCACTGTTGCCGTAACGCACCGCATTATCCACCAGATTGTCAATACACCTTTTCAGGCAGACGGGCAAGGATTTAAGAGGCGCCACTTCTGCAGGTTCTGCCATTTCAATCAATTCTACATCCTGCCCCATGTCCTGCCTGTCGTCCTGTATACTTTCCAGCAGGGCCATAATATCCACAAGGGCCATGTTTTCAGGCGATGCTGCACGAGCAAGATCAATCGTCATATCCAAAAGTGTGGTTATTTCTTCCATATCCCGCTGGAAGGCCAGGTTTGCGCTGTCGTCCAGATTTTCCAAATTCCCCAGCCTGAGGCCAAGGCGTGTAAGCGGGGTGCGGATATCATGGGAAACAGCCGCCAGTGTGCGGCTTTTTTCGTCCACAAATTCGCGTATGCGTGTTTGCATAAGGTTAAACGTATGGGCCACTTCCCGAAGTTCACACGGGCCTTTTTCCGGCATGGGCGGGGCGCCTGCCATATCATGCCCAAACCTTTCCAAAGCTTTGGAAAGCATGGAAAGAGGTTTTACAATACGGTATACGGCAAAAAGGCTGATAAGCGCGCAGGCAAGAATACCCACAAGCCCCCAGTAAAAAGGAAAAGCAGGGATAAGCGGAAAATTTCTGGAACTGTCCACAAATGTCACCCACTCCCCGCTGGAAAGAGGCATAGCCACATGCGCGTTATAGGAATTGTGGTTACTGATGGGTTGCCCTGTAAATTTAGCAAAAGAATTTTGTATTTCATCCATCATGGTGGAAAGTAAAAGACTATCCACCTGCACCAGAATATCTTCCGGATGAATTTTCAGCCTTGCATGTTTAGCAGCCTGCACCAGAAAAGAATGGAAAATCTGGTCCTGCGGACGCAAGCCTGTCACCGTATCCGGCTTCTCTGGCTGGATAGAAATATCAAAACCTTTTTCCCCCATTTTTTTCAAAAAAACATCGCGGCTGGCGGGTGTTTCCACCGTGTCCATCAGCATGACCATATCTGCCATTAAGCGGGCCCTGTCGCCCACCAGAGAACGCAAAAGATAATATTCCCGCGAGGCGGCAAAGTGGGCAACACCTATAAGCTGCACCACCAACAGGCCGCCGGTAAAAACAAGCAAAAGCTGCCCAAAAATAGTTTGGGGAACAAGCCTTTTATACCAAGGCCGTTTTTCTTTTATGCATCCCATACGCTAATGTGTGGTAACATCCGCAGAAAAGACATAGCCATCCCCGCGTACTGTTTTTATAAGCCTGGCTTCGCGGCCATTATCTTTCAGCTTACCGCGCAAACGGCATATTTGTACGTCCAGGCTGCGGTCAAAAGGGCTGCGGTCAATAAGCCCCATGGAAGGGCCTTCCTGCAAAAAATCGCGGCTTAACACTTCTGTGGGGTGTTCCAGGAAAAGGCGCAAAAGACGGAATTCCGCCCCACTCAAATTCACAATAACCCCGGCAGGGTCACGCAGATGCCGCTCCGTCAGGTGCAGTTCCCAGCCATTAAAAACATACACACTGGCCGTGCCCTGGGGAACAGGGATACTTTTTTCCACCGGTTCCACACGGCGTAAGACAGCACGGATACGGGCAAGTAACTCCCGTGGCTGAAACGGCTTGACAATATAATCATCTGCGCCTAATTCCAAACCAGTAACTTTATCTTGCGATTCCCCCAAAGCTGTGAGAAAAATAAGGGGAACCTGCGAAAAACCACGCAATTTTTTGCACAAAGCGCGGCCATCTTCCCCGGGAAGCATGATGTCAAGCACAATAAGCGCGTAAACATTTTGCCCAAGCAGTGTAAACATTTCTTCTCCACTGCCTGCTTTATGGACAAGAAAGCCGTGACGCTCCAGATATGCAGCCAGAAGGTCGCGGATTTCCTGGTCGTCATCTACAACCATCAGAAGTTCTTTTACGTTTTCTTTGTTTGTGTCCATAGCGTACCGATCTTGTGTTTTTTAGTACAATAGAACATAACATGTTGTTTTGCCAGAATCTTCGTGTAACAAAATATAACAGGCAGATGTTCCCCTGCCGGCTATTTACCCGGCAGGGCCTTATAAATAACATTTTTACCTGTATGGCTCAATATGCATATTTTGCCTGTTTTTTCCGTGCTGGGCGCATTTATGACCTGTATGGGCCTAAGCCTGGTTTTTCCGCTGGGGGTTGCCGCCTGGTACGGTGAGTACGCGCTTGTATGGCATTTTACTGCCGTTATGGCCTTCACCTGCCTGACAGGGGCAGCCGTGTTTTTTTTGTTGCGCCCCAAAAAAGATTTTTCCATGGGCAGCAGAGAAGGCGTGGCGGTTGTGGGCTTGGCATGGCTGATGTCCGGTATTGTGGGCGCACTGCCGTATATGGCGGGGGCGGCGCTTTCTTTCCCTGATGCGTTTTTTGAGGCTGTCTCTGGCTTTACCACCACGGGCGCCAGTATTTTAACCGATATTGAATCCATGCCTAAGGGCCTTTTGTTCTGGCGCAGCCAAACCCAATGGATGGGCGGCGTGGGCATTATTGTGTTTTCCATTGCCCTTTTGCCTTTTCTTGGGGCGGGTGGTATGCAGCTTTACAAGGCAGAAGTTTCCGGCCCGATTAAAGATAAATTTGCCCCCCGCATGAAAGATATTGCCCGCTCCCTGTGGCTTGTTTACCTTGTGTTTACCTTTATCCTTATTCTCCTTTTGCTGTATGGTGGCATGGGGCTTTTTGACGCGGTTAACCATGCCTTTACCACCATGGCAACAGGCGGCTTTTCTACAAAAAATTCCTCTATTGCCGCCTTTAACTCCCCGTTTATTGAATGGGTGATAACGCTTTTTATGTTTTTGGCTGGTATTAACTTTGGCCTGTATTTTCTTTTACTGCGGGGCGAAAAAGCCATTTTCCGCAGTACGGAAGCCAGAGCCTACACCCTGCTTACCCTTATTGGCGGCTTTGCTATTGCCCTTTCTCTTACAGCGAGTGGCACGGAGTTTTCCAAAGCCCTGCGGGACGCTTTTTTCCAGGTTGTTTCCATTGGCACAACCACAGGCTTTGCCTCAGCGGACTATCTGTTGTGGCCCCTGCTGAGCCAGTGCATTTTATTGTTTTTTATGCTTTTGGGCGCATGCGCGGGTTCTACCGCAGGCGGCTTTAAAGTGATGCGTGTGGTTATTTTATTCCGCATGACCCTGATAGAACTTAAACGCCTTGTACACCCCAACATGGTTGACCGTGTCCGCATGGACACCAACACCGTGCGTCCGGAAGTGGTAAACGGTGTTGTGGCTTTTGCCGTTCTTTTTATCGCTTTTTTATTTTTTGGCGGCCTTTTTTCTATGGCATTTGGGCATGACTTTGTTACTTCCTTTTCCGCTGCCGCTACGGCCCTTTCTAACGTAGGCCCGGGTTTTGGCGCAGTTGGCCCTACGTTTAACTTTGCCTTTTTTGAAGACCCTGTTAAAATTGTCCTCAGTATGCTTATGCTGCTGGGCAGATTAGAAATTTTTACTATTCTTCTGCTTTTTATGCCCATGTTCTGGAAAAAATAAACAGGGCCTTTTACCCGGAAAGCTTTTCCAAAAGCGCGCCTGCTTCCTCCCAGCCCATATACTTGCAAACAGCGTACGAACTTTGGGCTTCCGCAAACGCAGCTTCCACAACAGCCGGTATATCATCCTTTCCCAGCTCCGGGAAAGAGCGGCGCAAACCCAGACTGTCCCGCAGTTTCCGTAGTTCCTGCGTAAACGCGCGGGCCGCCTCGTCTTCTGACATGCCTGTTTCCCAAAGGCCCAGACGCTCCGCCACTTTTGCAAACCACACCTTTGCGCATTCCACATTATATTCTGCTATTTCCGGCAGTAAAGCCGCCATACACTGGCCATGGGGAATATGGTACAGGCCGCCTATTTTATGCCCAAAAGCATGGCAATAACCTATTGTCAGGCTGTTCATCAGCGCACCGGAACGGTGGGCCGCATACGCCATTTTTTTACGGGCGGATATATCACCACCATCTGCACAAGCACGCGGCAATGCATAAAAAATATGGGTGATACTTTCTACAGCTTCTTCTTTGGCAGCCGGCTTATGCACACGGGAAGCAAGACCTTCCACCAAATGGCTTAACGCATCAAACCCTGTCTGCGCGGTGATGGAAAACGGCAGCCCCACTGTCATGCGTGTGTCCAGAGCTACAGCCTCCGGCACAAAACAACGGCTCATCAGCACATTTTTCCTGCCGCGTTCATCCGCCAGCACCACACCCGCGCTGGATTCCGCCCCTGTCCCCGCTGTTGTAGGCACCATATACAAATATGTTTTTTTCTGCCTGCCAAGGTGTATGCCAATATTCCTGTCCATAGAAAAATGCGGGGTCTTATGCAGTACAGCTATGGCCTTGGCTGCATCCAGCACAGACCCGCCGCCCAGCGCCATAATACCACGCGCCCCGCACGCGCGGGCTTTTTCTACACCCTCGCGTACGTGCGTGTAATCCGGCTCTGCCTCTACTGTGTCAAAAAGTGTATAGGCTATGCCATATTCCGCAAAAATGTTTACACACGGCTCAAAAAGCCCTTTTTCTACAATATTTTTATCTGTCACCACCAGTATATTCTGATGCTGATTTTTTTGCATAAGAGCCGCCAGTTGCTCCAATGCATTCCCACCCTGCATAATTATTTGTTTCGGGAAGGTCATTTTTCCCAGCGCAAATGCCACAACATCCATACGGCGCGCGTACCAGCTCATAATTTGCCTCTTCAGAGTTTTTTTACTCAAATTATTTGTTATTGGCTGTTATAATTGCCCGCGTATCTTCCATTGTATACATTTTTTTTATAATCATCAAAGACATAGCACGGTTTTTCCATGCCATCCAGTCTTGTTTTCCCCTTGTATATGTTTTTACCTCTGCCTGCAAGAAAGAACAGCCTGTTATCCCTTTCTCCATGGCCTGACTTCCCTCTTCCCTTTTGCTCACTTCTTCTTTATACTGCAAAAAGAAATTATTCCCGTGAGGTTCATATGCGATTTGCCCAGAAACTTTCCACCTTTGGCGCGTCGGCTACTCTGGCCATGAACGCAAAAACCCTGGAACTCAAAGCACAAGGTTTGGACGTGATAAGCCTTGCCGTGGGTGAGCCGGATTTTCCCACCCCCGCCCATATACAGGAAGCCGCCAAACAAGCTATTACAGAAAATTTTTCCAAATATACCCCGGTGGAAGGTATACCCGAACTCAGACGCGCCGTTGCCGGCTACTTCCATCGCGTATACGGTGTAAGCGCCAAGCTGGAAAACACCATTATCAGCAATGGCGGCAAACAGTCCCTCTTTCAGGTCATGACCGCCCTGCTCGACCCGGGCGATGAAGTAATTATCCCCGCCCCCTACTGGAACAGCTACCCCGATATGGTATACCTGGCTGGTGCTATCCCCGTTTTTGTGCCTTCGCCTGCTTCCGACGGTTTCCGCATTTCTCCCCAAAACCTCGACCATGCCCTTTCCCCACGCAGTAAAATTCTTCTGCTTAATTCCCCCTCTAACCCTACAGGCGTTACCTACACCCAGCAGGAACTCGAAAACCTGCTGGAATGGGCCAAAACGAACCACGTTTTTGTTATTGCCGACGAAATTTACGACCAGCTTGTCTATGAACCCGCCAAAGCCGCCAGTGCCTCCCTGTGGTGGCAAAAAAACCCCGAACACGTCGCCGTTATTAACGGCCTCTCTAAAGCTTTTGCCATGACCGGCTGGCGCGTGGGCTACACCCTGGCACACCCCGACCTTATTAAAGAAATGGGCAAAGTACAGGGGCAAACCACCTCCAACATCTGCTCCATAGCCCAAAAAGCCGCCCTTGAAGCCCTTACGGCCTCTTACGCCTGCGTGGACGAAATGCGCAAAGCCTTCCATAAACGACGCGACTTTGCCCATGCCAAAATATCCTCCTGGAACGGTGTTGTCTGCCCAAAACCAGAAGGCGCCTTTTACCTCTTCCCCGACGTTTCCGCCCTCTTTACCCCCGAATTTCCAGATTCCTCCAGCCTTTGCACCCATATTCTGGATAAAGCACAGGTGGCCCTTATGCCGGGCGAAGCCTTTGGCAATAAAAACTGCCTGCGCTTCTCCTACGCCGTGGCAGACGACGTGCTGGCCAAAGCCCTTGACGCTGTGGAAAAAGCCTTGTTTGGGTAGGGAGATGAGGGTGAGGGGGGGGGGGGGGGGGGGGGGGGGATTGGGTGTTATTTATAAAAATTAATAAACTAAGTAAAAACCACACACACCCCCCC
>CAZJOG010000026.1:0-18739 GCA_964547565.1 uncultured Desulfovibrionaceae bacterium | reverse complement strand
CCATACTTTGCCATTCCCGAAAAAATCTCGCAGGCTCGATTTTTTCGGGAATAATGTATTTTAAAACATTTTGCGTTGATTAATGGAAATGCCCCAAGTTTTACACGTTTTTGTAACGGGCTTATTCTGTTTTTAGTTTGGGCAGGCTTTTTAAAATTTTATCATAATCAATAAACACATAGGGCAGGCCATGTATTATCCTGTGCCTGTGCCAATCCATATACCAGTCCCGAAGGTGCGCAAGTTCCACCGGCCAAAAGTTCTGCGCGGTCATGTATTCGTCACACATCTGGTATTTGATAAACAGGTCTATTTTTCTCACCCAGTATTCGGTTGTCTGGTTTGTTTCCAAATATCCTTTGAGGTAGGAAATTAAATACGCCTCTGCAAATTCTGTCCGCTCTTTTTCGCTTTTATATGTCAGTGGCCCTGCACCTTTTAACACCATAAAAAAAATGGCGCTGGCCATGTCGGCCGTGTACCAATTAAACTGGCAGGAATCAAAATCAAAAACCTTAATGCTGCCATTCTCTACAAAAAAATTGTCTGTGTGAATATCCCAATGGATAATACCATAATTTTCTTTGCTTATGGGAAGGGTACATATTTCATCGTAATACTTTTTTTGAACACGCTGGACACTTTCATCCAAAATTGGATTTTCATAACGCCAAAAATTCACTGACCCTGTCCATTCCAATTCTGGTTTTCTTTTGTTGCCTTCATAGTCCATCGTGAGCCTGTGCATCTTCCCCATAAGCGCACCAAGATTAAAGAACAGCTGCTGGTTAAATTCATTTGGATTATTAATGTCAACAATTTTTCCTTGTGCTTTTTCAAGTAAACATAAAGCGTAATATTTTCCAGCAATCTCTATCACTTCATAAAGGTTGCCATGTACACTTTGTTGAGGCTGAACAACGCCTGACAGATGATCAGATAAATACTTCATCCAATCCAGTTCAAAGGCTATATGCGCACTTCTGTCAGGCCGATATTCAGACGCTCTTAAAATATACGCGGTGGGGCCTTTATTTACTTCAAAAACCAAGCTGCTTGTAGTACCCATTGTAATTTCATGCGCTGGTTTAACATGGTAAAGCGATTTTGCATGTTCCAGTATTAATTCACGGTCTGCAGTCATTTTAATCACCCTTTTACCTATTTAACCAATTACCTTTCTCTTTGTAATTAGATTGCCTTTAACGCAAGTTCTCACCATGCGTCAACAGCTTTACCGCTGTTTTTTGGGCAAAGCATTGAGTATCTGGGGTAATTTTAATTGGCAACACCCCCAGTCTCTCATGTCTGCACTCAAAAAAATAGGAGAATCTTTTCCCCACATACAGCCCAAAACTCCCATACAGAGCACAAGCTCAAATAAGGGGGTCTGGGGGGGTTACCTCCCAGAAAAAAAAACTCTCTCCACACAATCCCCAAAAAAAAGCCCACACAAGGTGGGCTATGTTCATATAACTATACGTATTCGTTAGGGGTTAGAGGCTTCCATAATAAAATCTGGGGTAGTGTATTCGGCGAGTTGTTTTTCGCCGGAGAAGTAGGATTGGGCGAGGGTTTTGTATTCTTCGAAGAGGGGCATAACTTTTTTATTCAGGGGGTCTTCGCGGGGGATAATGACTTTAGAGGGGTTAATGAAGTTGCCGTTTTGTTTGATACGGAAGTCCAGGTGCGGGCCTGTGGCTACGCCCGTAGCGCCCACGTAGCCGATAACTTGTCCTTGTTTGACTTTGGCGCCGTTTTTGAGTCCTTTGGCAAAGCCGGACATGTGGGCGTATTGGGATTCGAGGCCTGCGACGTGTTTTATTTGGATAGTATTGCCGTAGCCGCCGCTCCAGCCTATTTTGGTAATGGTGCCGTCGCCCACGGCTTTGATGGGTGTACCTGCGGGGGCAGCGTAGTCCACGCCCTGGTGGGGTCTATTTGTTTTATAGACGGGGTGGAGGCGGTTCATGGAGTAGCCGGAGCTGACGCGGGTAAAGGCTAGGGGGGATTTAAGCAGGGCTTTTTGGAGGGCTTCGCCATTGGCGTTATAGTGGCGGAGTTTTCCTTCTGCGTTGGTGTAGAGGTAGGCGTCGTATTGTTTATTTTGGTTCACAAAGCGGGCGGCGAGAATAGGGCCATAGCCTTTAAACTCACCGTCGCGGAAGCGTTTTTCCACAAGAACTTCGTAGTTGTCGCCCTGTCTTATATCAAGGACAAAGTTAACTTCGCAGGAGAAGACGTCTGCCAGGTTGATGGCGAGCACGGGGCTTTCGCCCTGGTCGGCAACGGATTCAAAGAGGCTGGAGGTAATAGTACCGGTGACGTGGGCGAGTTGGCGTTCGTACTCAATAGGTTCTTTGGTAACGTCAAAAAGGGAGGGGTCGGCGCTATTACGTTCTACTATAAGGCGGGTAGAGTTATCTATTTCGTATTCAAAGCGCAGGAGTGTTTCTGTGGAGGGGTCGTACTGGATATGGAAGGGTTGTCCAACGCGGATAGTTTTGAGGGAGTAGAGGGGTTCTGCTACTTTCATCATGGCGCTGATTTCGGTCTGGGTCATCCATTCGTTCAGGATAATGCCGGCTGTATCGCCTTTATTGACGTTACTGTAGAAGATTTGCCGGCCAGTTTCGGCCACTTCATACATATAGCGGTCATTTTTGGGATAAATTTGTAATTTAGGGGCGATATTTTTTTCGATATTCTCCATCATTTGGGAGAAGTCTGGAAAAAAGGCGGTTTGTTCGTTGGCCAGGCGTTGTTCTTCTGTTTTTTCTGCTTCTGTGAAGGGGTCTGGGATAAGGGAAGGCAGAAGGGGGATAGAGTAACGGCGATCCCCGAGGGAGGCGAGCAAAAGGGCTGGCTGGTTAGCCTGGCTTTCTGGCTGTTCGGCGAGCAGGGCCAGGTTTTCCGGGGCAGCGGAGGGGGTATTAACGGGCAAAGGCAGGGGTGTGCCTTTTTCTTCTGGGGAGAAGACGTAGTCAATTTTTTCCAGGAAGAGGGAGAGGGAATCCTGGGGGAAGTCTGCCTGGCTGAGGGTAGTTTCGTTGTTTTGGAAGGAGTGGGTGGCAAGGCCTATACCCAGGGCAACAACGAGAAGAATGCAGGCAAAAAAGGTGGTATTGTGGGAGCGTCTTTGTTTTAAAAGACGTGGGTGGATTTTGTATTGTTGTTTCATAGGCCTTCGCTTTTTCCGGTTAGAATCCAAACAGCAGAGTGGAGGAAAATAACACGCAGTTTATTCCGTAAATGGAGCGAAACTATGCTCTGATGGTGTTTGTAAAAGAGGGGATGTGGCGATTAAAGAAACCACATAAATGGCGCTGGTTTGGTTTTAATCCTTTTTTTTCTCTAAAGGCAAGCATAATTATGTACAAATTTCTATACATCTAAATTTACACTGTAAATAAAACATGTTACATTTTATTTTTTTTGTGCTTTTTTTCTCCAGCGGCTCTTTTATCTTGCGTTAAACACAAAAAAACGTTAAAAAGAGTATAGGGAATACGCAAATTAAGCGGCAAATGCTCAACAGGAAAATTTTGTGGAACAGGCATTTTTACCGGTTCAGAGTGGGTCGGTACATAACAGGCCGGTGTTTTTGCCGGAATCTGGTGTTCTTTTTTTTACCCCGGGTGAGGTGGATACCCCGGAAAAAGAAAAGGAAGATTTTTTTGCGCCGTATATTTTTGGCCCCAAAAACCAGTTTTCTCTGGCTGTCATAAAAGAGGTGGCTTTTTTAAAGGGCCATGCGTATAATCCCTTACTTATACAAGGGAATACGGGCACGGGTAAAACCATGCTTATGGAAGCGGCAAGCCAAACCCTGGCGCGGGTGTTAAAGCAACCTGTGTGTTTTATGGATGCGTTTGCTTTTGGGCGCGTTTTTTCTTCTGCCGCTTTGCAGGAGGAGAAGGAAGCGGCGTATGATTTTTTTGTTTCTTTGCCTGCTCTTTTGATTGATAATATCCAGATTTTGCAGGAATACCCGCATGCGCAAAACATGCTGGTGCAATTGATAGACCAGGCTATGCCACGGCGCAAACCCCTTCTTTTTTCCTGTTTGGAAACGGCAGATATAACCTGTTTTGAGGCGCCCTTTTTTTCCCGTTTATCTATGGGTGTTATGGTAACACTGGCAGAGCCGGATATTGACACGCGCCTGCGTTATTGCCAGGAGTTTGCGCAAAAAAGCCATATTCCTTTAAAAAAAGAGCTGTGTTTGCAAATAGCGCGGCGCTGTGTTCAACTACGCCATATACAAGGGCTTATACACAAAATCATCGCGTACAGGAACTTAACAGGTCTCTTGCCAGATGAGGCAGATCTGGATATACTGCTTCGTTCCGAAAACCCTAAAGCAAGCCTTTCCATGGAAACAATTCTTCTTGTCACTGCCCAGTATTTTCACCTGCAACCAAAAGATATTCTTTCTGAAAAACGGGACCCGGCTCTTACAAAAGCCCGTCAATATGCCATGTATTTGTGCCGTTTACTTTTGAAAGAACCCTACCAGACAATAGGCACGTTTTTTGGCAACAAAGACCACAGCACTGTTATGTACAGCGTGAAAAAACTGGAAAATGAACGGGCAAGGAACAAAGATACGAACAATTTGATAACAATGTTCACAACCAGGTGCGAAGAATACATAAAAACAGCCACGCGTGCCCCTTTTTCCTGATTTTTCTTCTTTTATGTTCCTTCTGTTTCTTTTTGTGTTCGTAAAAAAGTTAAAAATTTTCATACCTTGTATGAGTTAGGAACAAAATGTAACCCTCTTATTCTTCTTCTGAGGAATCTATTATGCAAGTAAAAGTAAAAAAAGAGCAGATTATCTTAGGCCTCCAGAAAGCGGCAAACATCATTCCTTCCAAATCTGGTGCGGCGTATTTACGCTCCATATGGCTGGAAGCAAAGGATGGGAAAATCACCCTTTTTTCCACAGATGCGAATATTGAGTTTATGGGTACTTACAGCGCCCATATAGAGCAGGAAGGCCGTGTTGGGGTGAATGGACGCGCCTTTATGGAACTTTTGCGCCGTTTGCCCCAGGATGAAATAACCCTGACGTTTAAAGAAGAAGAATCCACATTATTTGTGGAACAGGGCAGACGTTCCTATAAAATGCCCACAGCAGATCCTGTGTGGTTCCAGGCGCTTGCTCCTTTTCCTGAAGAAGGTTCCGTACTCTGGTCAGGGGATCTTTTTGAAGAATTGCTGGATAAGGTAAGTTTTTGCATTAATGACGGCGAAAGCTCAGACGCGCTTTCCTGCCTGTTTATGGTGCCCATGCCAGGTGTTGGGGAAGGCAAGGTAGATATATGTGGGCTTAATGGCCACCAGTTTGCTATGGTGCGTTTTGTGAACGATGATATTGCGGCAAAACTGGAACCCCAGGGTTTGCTTATCCCTAAAAAATATGTGCTGGAATTACGCAAGTGGCTTGGTTCGCAGGAAGTGCAGTTTAATATTTCCGAACGCCGTTTCCATATCCGCATGGGTACAGACGGGGTGGAAACCTTAAGCCTGCCCCGAGCGCTGGCCCTTTTCCCCTCCCACACAAGTTTTATAGACCGTCTGAATATCCCGGATGTTTCGCTTTTGGAAGTAAACCGCAAGGAATGCCTGGAAGCATTGGAACGTATCCAGATATTTAACAGCGAAAACGAAATTTGCACCTATTTCAGCTTTTCACCAAATGAACTTGTTATGCACTCCAAAGCGCAGGAAACAGGCTCTGCCACAGAAGTCATGGACGCTTCCTATAAGGGCGAACTTACACGTATAGCATTCCCCACACGCAATCTTATGGACATTCTGAACCACTTTAGCTCCACCAATGTCACTTTTACCTTTACAGGTATGGAAGGCCCGTGTGGCATACGCGGTATGGAAGACCCGGATTATACGGTTATTATTATGCCTATGAAAATTGTGGAAGAAAGCTACTACGAAGAATAAAAAACAAAGGGTATTACATTGACTCAGGAACCTCTTTTTTCCTCTGCCCAGGTGAATTCCACAGGGTCGAGAGTGGAATACAACGCGGACTCCATCACAGTTTTGGAAGGTCTTTCCGCTGTTCGTGTGCGGCCTGCCATGTATATAGGCAGTACAGATACACGCGGGCTGCATCACCTTGTGTACGAAGTGGTGGACAATGCCATTGACGAAGCTATGGCAGGCTTTTGTACGCGTGTGGAAATTATTCTGCACATGGATAACAGCATCACCGTGCGGGATAATGGCCGCGGTATCCCTGTGGATATTCACCCTAAAGAAGGTGTGCCCGCTGTCCAGGTTGTTATGACCAAACTGCACGCTGGCGGCAAGTTTGATAATACGGCCTACAAAGTTTCCGGCGGTTTACACGGCGTAGGTGTTTCCTGCGTGAATGCTCTTTCTGAATGGCTGGAAGTCACCATCCGTAAAGACGGCAAAAGATGGCGCCAAAGGTATGAACGCGGGAATCCTTTTCCCTTGCAGGATTTAGGCGAAAGTGACAGCCGTGGCACAACCATACGCTTTTTGCCTGATGAAACCATATTTGAAACAACAGAGTTTTCTTTTGAAACTCTGCAAAAACGTTTTGAAGAACTGGCGTACCTGAACAGAAATTTAGAAATTTACTGCAAAGATGAACGTACAGGGGAAGAACACACCTACAAGGCAGAAGGTGGTATAGTCCAGTTTGTGCGTGACTTAAACGAAGGGGAAATGGCTCTTCACCCTATTATTTACGGGGAAACAGAATCAGAAAATGTGATGGTGGAGTTTGCCCTGCAATACAACGCCAGTTATAAAGAAAATATGCTCACTTTTGCGAATAATATACGCACAAAAGAAGGGGGCACACACCTTGCAGGCTTTAAAGCGGCTTTAACCCGCGCTATTAATACCTATATCAAAAGCCAGCAGGATCTGCTTAAAAAACTTAAAAATCAGGCACTCACGGGCGATGATATACGGGAAGGCCTTACCGCTATTGTCAGTGTTAAACTCCCGCAGCCCCAATTTGAAGGCCAGACAAAAACAAAACTGGGTAACAGCGAACTTGTGGGTATTGTTTCCGGGGCTGTGTACACCAGTCTGGATATTTATTTCCAGGAGAACCCCAAGGATGCCCGTACTATTATAGACAAAGCGGTAGATGCCGCCCGTGCGCGTGAAGCTGCCCGCCATGCCAAAGAACTGGTGCGGCGTAAAGGCGCACTTTCGGACAATGCGTTGCCCGGTAAACTGGCAGACTGCCAAAGTAAAGACCCCACAGAATGCGAAGTGTTTATTGTGGAAGGGGACAGCGCCGGCGGCTCGGCCAAACAGGGCCGCGACCCCAATACCCAGGCTATTTTGCCCCTGCGCGGTAAAATTTTAAATGTGGAGCGCACCCGCTTTGATAAAATGCTGGCCAACCGAGAAATAAAATGGATGATAACAGCCATGGGTGTGGGCATTGGCGAAGAAGTGGACTACGAACGCCTGCGTTACCATAAAATTATTATTATGACAGACGCAGACGTGGACGGCGCGCATATACGCACACTTATGCTCACCTTCTTTTTCCGCCATTTCCCGGGCCTTATTGAACTTGGGCATTTGTATATTGCCCAGCCGCCTTTGTACCGTATCCACAACAGCAAGTTTGAACGGTTTTTAAAGGACGACACAGAGTTAAATGTTTTTCTTATGGAAAAACTGGTAGACACTGTAAAAATACGCACATCTTCTGATCATATTTTAGAAAATGCCGCGCTTGTGGAATTTTTGGATATGATAGAAGAACTGGAAAACCGTATCCATGAGGCAGAAAACACCGCTATCCCGCGGGTGCTTTTTCTGGCATTTGTGGAATACGCAGAAACCCTCAGTTCCGGGCATTTTACAGGCGATATTTCCCCAGAATTTATCCAGTGGCTGGCAGATGCAGGCTATACACTGCACATAGAAAAAGAACCCCAGGAAGAAGGGGATGACCGTCTGTTCCTGGTGTTTGAAGATAAGGGCGGCCACCGCACACGCCTTGGGGTGGAATTTTTTGGCGCCCGCATGTACCGTAATGCCCGCCTTTTGTGGGAAAACCTGTTCAACATAAGCGGGGGCTTCCCTTTGTATCTGGAAGGCAAGGACGAAAGCCGCAAAGAAGCCACAGACTTTTTTACCCTCAGAGAAATGGCGCTTGCAGAAGCCCGCAGAGGGTATCAGCTTCAGCGTTACAAAGGTTTGGGGGAAATGAACCCGGAACAGCTTTGGGTAACAACCATGAACCCGGAAAACCGTGTGCTTTTACAGGTTAAGGTAGAAGATGCGGAAGAAGCCTCTGAGATTATAGAACAACTTATGGGCGAGCATGTAGAAGCCCGTAAGGACTTTATTATACGGAATGCGTTAAGCGTGCAGGATTTGGATATTTAGGTATAGATTATAAACTTTTTTGACTCCTGTTGTTCCTGTAGAGGCGATGCAGATTTTTGCGAAGCAAAAAGCCAATCGCCTCTACAGAAACAAGGGGGTCTGGGGGGAGCCCCCTAAAGGGGGGTAACTCCCCCTATTCTACACAAAGGGGAGTAAATATCCCCCCCAGAAGGTTCCAACATGGCTGAAAATATCAGTATAGAAAAAGAGTTACGCCAGTCTTATCTGGAATACTCCCTCAGTGTCATCATAGGCCGTGCTTTGCCGGATGTGCGCGATGGCCTTAAGCCGGTGCACAGGCGTATATTATTTGCGCAGCATCAGCTTTCCAACACCTACAAACAGCCGCATAAAAAGTGCGCGCGTGTGGTGGGTGACGTCATAGGCAAGTATCACCCCCATGGTGATACGGCTGTGTACGATGCGCTGGTGCGTATGGCGCAGGAATTTAGTATGCGGGATCCTCTGGAAGACGGACAGGGTAACTTTGGTTCTCTGGACGGGGACTCGCCGGCTGCCATGCGTTATACAGAAGTTCGCATGGCAAAGATTACGGCAGAATTTCTGGATGATATTGATAAAAAGACTGTTAATTTTAAGCCAAACTACGATGGTTCGGAACAAGAGCCGGAAGTTTTGCCCACCAAGGTGCCTAATCTTCTGTTAAACGGCTCTTCTGGTATTGCCGTGGGTATGGCAACAAATATCCCGCCGCATAATCTGGGTGAACTTTGCGACGCTATTTTGCTGCTTATTGATAACCCTAACACCAGTGTGCAGGAGCTTATGCAGGTTGTGCACGGGCCAGACTTTCCTACAGCTGGCTATGTGTATGCCGGGCAAGGTTTGTACGATGCGTACACAACAGGCAAAGGCATTGTTAAAATGCGCGGCAAGGTGGAATTGGAAGAACGTAAAAAAGGCCAGCAGGCTCTTGTTATACGGGAAATTCCGTATGCTTTGAATAAAAGCAGCCTTGTGGAAAAAATAGCTACTCTGGTGAATGACCATAAAATAGAAGGTATTTCTGACCTCCGGGACGAATCGGACAGGCACGGCATACGCATAGTGATGGATCTAAAACGTGGGGTTATACCGGAAATTATTATCAATTCCCTGTATAAATTTACGCCTTTGGAATCTTCCTTTGGTATTAATATGCTGGCTGTGGTGGATAACAGGCCGCAATTATTAAGCCTTAAAGCCGCGCTTGTATGTTTTTTGGATCACAGACGGGAAGTGGTGATACGCCGCACACGTTTTGATTTGGAAAAAGCGGAAGCCCGCGCCCATATTGTGGAAGGCTTGCTGAAAGCATTGGATATTATTGATGAAGTAGTGGCTCTTATCCGCGCTTCAGAAACACCTGCTTCTGCTAAGGCTGGTCTTGTCAGCACCTTTGGTTTTACGGAAATACAGGCCCAAAGTATTTTGGATATGCGCCTGCAACGTCTTACAGGTCTTGAGCGTGATAAACTTGTGGAAGAGTTTAACGAGCTTGTCACACTTATTAAATACCTGAAATCCATTCTGGAAGATGCGGAAGTTCTGCGTTCTGTGCTGCGTGAAGAAACAACCACAATTAAAAACACCTACGCAACACCCCGCCGCACAGAAGTTCTGAAAGAAGAGCTCACTGGCATAGATGTGGAAGACCTTATCCCGGATGACGATGTTGTGATAACACTTTCCCGCCGCGGCTATATTAAACGTTCTGCGCTTTCGCATTACCAGGTGCAAAAACGGGGCGGTAAAGGTATAATGGGCGGGAATACGGGTGAAGAAGACTATGTGCAGGACTTTATCACCACAACAAACCACCAGTATCTTTTAATGTTTACCAATAAAGGGCGTATGCACCAGCTTAAGGTGCATCAGGTGCCGGAAATGGGCAGAAATGCCAAAGGCACCCATATAGCCAATCTTTTGCCTCTGGAAAAAGAGGAATATATAGCCAATGTGCTTTCTGTACGGGAATTTGCGGAAGACGCATTTTTCCTGTTCGCTACACGGCAGGGTATGGTTAAACGCTCCAGCGCGTCACTTTATGCGCGTTGCCGTAAAAGTGGTCTTTTGGCGCTTACCATGCGGGAAGACGATGAGCTTATCGCCGTGCGGGAAATAAAAGAAGGCGACCATGTTGTTTTGGCAACATCCGGTGGTATGGCTATACGCTTTAGTTCTGTGGATGTACGCAACATGGGCCGCGGGGCTTCCGGTGTAAAAGGCATGAGCCTGCGCAAGGATGACCGTGTGGTGGCTTGCCTTGTGCTGGATGCGGAAGACCAGAGCACGGAAATTATGTCTATTTCCGCTCTTGGCTATGGCAAACGTACCCAGGTAGACTTGTACCGTATGCAAAGCCGCGGGGGGAAGGGGCTTATTAACTTCAAAATATCCCCCAAAACCGGCCAGGTAATAGGCGGTATGCCGGTAACAGATACGGACAGTCTGGTGCTTATTACATCCACCAACAAGATTATCCGCCTTGGCATTGATGAAGTACGCAGTGTGGGCCGCGCCACAATGGGTGTGCGTCTTGTAAAACTGGACGATGGCGCAACAGTTGTGGGATTTGACACTGTGCCGGAAAATGGCAGCAACTCCCAGGCGCAACCCGCCGATACAGCGGAAAATGTGGTTGCCGTGTCTGAGCCATCTACCCCTGCGGAGCCTGAAGGTGAAAACGCCTAAGCTGCTTCCTTTTTTCCTTGTTTTTTCACTCTTGTTTGTTTCCTGTGAAAAAGTCTTGCCTGAGCAGGATGACTTTAGTGCGGCCCAGGAAGCCTACGCACAAAACGACATGCCCCAGGCATTCCGCCTTTCCCAGCGTTATCTGCGGGACGAAACCAATAAGGAAAAACGCTTCCGGGCGTGGAATATTCTGGTAGGTTCTTCCATACGCATGGGGGAATTAAAATGGAGTATCACCTATCTGGAAGAAATGCGGCAGGAATACGCCTCCGACACGCTTTATCTGGCGCAGGTTTTACGCAAACTGGCGCCCCTGTATGAAACAGAACATGCCTGGGAACAGGCGGCCCGGGCCTGGTATACACTTATCACAGTAGAAGATATGCCGGAAAACGAGGCCGCCCAGGTGTATGATAAAATAGGTCTTTTATACCATCTGGCGCAAAATTTCCCGCTTAGTGTGGATATGCTGGAAATGTGCCTTACTATGCAGGCAGACGTGCAAACAACAGCTTTATGCCATTTCCATCTGGCGGATGCGCTTTCTTCTTCCATACTTGTGGATAGTATAGAAATCCCACCGTCAGAACAAGACCCTAAGGGTGAAGTACAGCCAAAACCCCAGGAACAGACACAGCTTTTGTGGGACGAGGCTATTTCCCATCTGGAGGCAGCCTTGGAGGCAGAATCCTTGCCAGCTTCCTACCAGGGGCAGGCCTGGTTTTTAATGGGTGATATACTGGACCAGCTAAAAAAACCGGCAGAAGCGCAGGCGGCGTTTCAAAAAGCCTTGCCTCTGCATCCCAATGCGGAAGTTGTGCAAAGCAGATTAGCCAAATTTATCAAAAAATAATTCCACACTTGGGGGTATGCCATGTGGCCATCTATGCCGTCTTTACCTGTTGCCTGGGGTGAGGTGTTTGATAAACTTACAATTTTACAAATTAAAGAAGCACGCCTTTTGGATGCCCAAAAAATAGCCAATGTGCAAAAAGAGCGGCTTCTTATAGAAAATGTGGTGGGGGATATGGCCCAGTACCCCGCTGCTCTTCAGGCGCTTGTAGACCGGCTTTATGCTATTAACGCAGGCCTGTGGGATGTGGAAGACGGCAAACGCCACTGCGAAAAAAATAAGGACTTTGGCCCTGCATTTATCGCGCTTGCCCGCAGGGTGTATCTGGAAAATGATGACCGTGCAGCTGTCAAAAGGGAAATAAATATATTACTGGGTAGTACAGTTGTAGAAGAAAAGTCTTACGGTATTTACACAAACTAGTTTTTTCTGTTGCTTGTGCCGCTTAACAATTATTCTTCCATCTGCTATTCTTTTCTGTATCAAAAAAAGAGGCTATTATGTCCCAAAAACCGCGCTTTATCCCGGACTTACCGGAAGAAAAATTAATCCCCATGCAGCTTCAGGGTGTGCAAAACACATTGCGGCATGTTTTGGCGCATTCGCCGCAGTACCAAAAAAAGCTGGCTGGCATAAAGCCGGAGGATATTAAAACTCTGGACGATGTGCAGTTTTTGCCCTTTACTACAGCGGATGATTTGCGGGAGGGTTACCCTTTCCCTCTTTTGTCTGTACCAGAGCGGGATGTTGTGCGTGTACACGCTTCCTCTGGCACAACAGGTAAACGTAAGGTTTTGGCGTACACCAAAAAGGACGTAGATACCTTTGCGTTGCAGATGGCGCGCTGTTATGAACTGGTCGGCCTTACACAGGAAGACCGCATGCAAATAGCGGTGGGCTATGGCTTGTGGACAGCAGGGGCGGGTTTTCAGCTTGGCAGTGAACTTTTTGGCTGTATGACCATACCTGTGGGCCCGGGGAATATGGATATCCACTTGCAACTTTTGGTGGACATGCAAACAACCTGCATAGGGGCAACAGCCTCTATGGCTCTTTTACTGGGCGAAGAGGTGGAGCGTGGCAAACTGAAGGACAAGCTGAATCTTAAACGGGCAATTTTTGGGGCAGAAGCAAGCAGTCCTAAAATGCGCGCCACTATTATGGACAAGCTGGGTCTGGAAGACTGCTTTGATATAGGCGGCATGACAGAAATGTACGGCCCGGGAACAGCGCTGGATTGTGAGGCGCATGAAGGTTTGCATTACTGGGGTGACCTTTTTTACATAGAAATTATTGATCCGGAAACCTTAAAGCCTGTGCCCATGGGGCAACAGGGCGAAATGGTGGTCACCAGCCTCACCAAGGAAGCAAGCCCTCTTGTGCGGTACAGAACGCGGGATTTATCCTGCCTTATACCTGGCCTGTGCTCGTGTGGACGCAGGGTGCCGCGCCATGGCCATTTGTTTGGCAGATCAGACGATATGATTGTTTTCCGCGGGGTTAATATATACCCTGGGCAGATTGTGGATGTTATCCAGCAATACCCGGATTTAGGCGGGGAGTACCATATTGAACTTACACGCGAGAATGCCAGAGATACCCTCTTGCTGAAACTGGAGCGCCACCCTGATGCAAGCGCGGATAATGACGCGGCTTTGGCGAAAAAATTTGGGGACAACCTGCATAAAAAACTGCTGGCCCGTGCGGAAATTGCCATTGTAAACCCGGGGGCTTTGCCGCGTGCATTTGGTAAATCTAAACGTGTGACGGATTTAAGGATGGATTAAATCAGGGTGGGGTAAACCCATCCCAAGGTAAACGCAAAAAAGAAAAAAACTTCTGGAGTTCTTACATTCCTGGCCCTCTCTGCCATAGGGGCAACGACTGCCAAAGGTTTTCCGCCCAGCGGTAAACCTTCCCCATGGAGTGAATTATGCCTGTTTTATCCATACTGTTAGGTTTGTGTTTTCTGTTGCCGGCACTGGCTATTTTTGTGCTGCTTAAAACCGCGCCTTTGCCGTTTTTTACGCGTATGCTGAAAAAACGGCTGGAAAAACAAAAAAACCGTACACTGGAAGATGGCCTGCATGTTATCCTGACAGGCACAGGTTCACCCATGAATGACCCCGGCCGAGCTGCCCCTGGCTGCGCGGTTGTGGCAGGCGGGAAAATATTCTCTGTAGACGCGGGTACAGGTTCTTTGGGGAATTTTCAAAAAGCCTTGCCTGTTGGCAAGCTTCAGGCTGTTTTTCTTACGCATTTTCACTCTGACCATATTGGTAGTTTGGGTGAATACGCCATGCAGCGCTGGGTAAACGGCACCCATACATCGCCCCTGCCTGTGTATGGCACTGAAGGGGTACAAACTGTGGTGGAAGGCTTTAACACAGCCTATGGGTATGACTCCGCATGCCGTACAGCCCACCATTCTGAAGCTGTTGCTCCCTCAACAGGCAAAGGTAGCCTGGCCTGTGTGTTCCCTACACCAGCGGAGGATTCTTCCGTGCTTGTGTACAATAATGAGGGCGTGCAGGTGCATGCGTTTTTGGTACATCACCACCCTGTACCCACCACCGTGGGCTATGTGTTTACCTACAAAGGCCGTAAAGTGGTGATAAGCGGAGACACGGCGTACTGCGACAATGTGGTGCGGGAAGCAAAACAGGCGGATGTGCTGGTGCAGGATGTTATAGCCCCTGACCTTGTGCGTATTATGAAAAAACACTCCCCTGCCCCGCATTTGGGAAAAATTCTGGGCGATATTCTGGAATACCACGCAAGCCCGGAAGATGTAGCCAAAATGGCCGCAGAGGCACAGGTAAACACCCTGGTTCTTACCCATATTGTGCCGCCTGTTCCCCTTTTTTTCCAGAAAAAACATATTCTGGGAAAAGTAAAAGCGCTTTTCCCTGGCACAACCCTTTTGGGCAAAGACGGTATGCACCTGTTCCTTGCGCCTGACACAAAGAGCCCCAAAACTGTGGAAATTGTAAAATAACATAAGGATAGACAATGGATAAAAAAGATACCGTGTTGCCCATACGCGGTATGCATTGCCCAAGTTGCCCCCTGCTTGTGGAAGAAAGCCTTTCCTCCCTGCCGGGGATAGAGGCAGTACGGGCTTTTCTTAGCAAAAAAACCTGCTCACTCCAGTATGATCCAAGCCTTTACCCAACAGAAGAAAATTTGCATGAAGCCATAAACCATGCGCTTGCTCCCCACGGCTTTTGTGTGCAAAAAAAAGGAGAAAGGACTCTGGAGCCAGGCTTTTTTTCTGCCAGAAATATAGCCTTTATGCTGCTGGCGGCTTTTGTTGCGTATAGTATTTGGAATATGCTGCTTTACCTTGAAAATAACCTGTCCTTTTTGGAAAATTTTGATACCGCAGAAACAGCCGCCGGTGGCTGGTTTATGCCTTTTATGATGGGCCTTGCGGCTTCTCTTTCCTGCTGTGTGGCTGTTACAGGCTCTGTGATTATAGGTTTTGCTGCCCGGTATGGTGCAGGGAAAAAGAAAAGGGCGCTTGTTGGCATGAACAGCTCTTTGCAGGCGGGCCGTCTGATAAGCTTTTTTGTGCTGGGTGGCCTTTTGGGTATGCTTGGCACCACCCTTGCCCTGAGCGGTAATACCCTTGCTGTGCTGTACGGTCTTTTGGCCCTTCTTTTATTCTCCCTTGGTTTATCTATGCTGGATTTGCCCGTAAGCCTTTTGCCTTTCCGCTTGCCTTCTTCCATGGGTTTGATACAAAGACTGGGTAAAAAGCAGGGTGGCCTTGGTCTGCCTTTTATGGTAGGTTGCCTTACATTTTTTATCCCGTGCGGCTTTTCTCTTTCCATGATGCTTTTTGCCCTTCAAACCCACTCCTTTTTACAGGGGGGACTCACCATGCTTTTTTTTGCTCTTGGTACTCTGCCCGTGCTGTTTGTTGTGGGCCTTACGGCTTCTTTTTCCAGCCATAAAGGTTTTGCGTTTGTGCGTAAGACTATGGCGTTTCTGCTTTTGTTTTTTGGTTTTTCCCTTATGCAAAGCGCAGCCGTATACTGGGGTTTTTCCGGCAATATCCTTGCACTTTTACAACCCAAAGAAGCGTATGCCTGGTTTTGGTCGTCTGAGGCAGAGCCTGTTAGCCCAGAAAAAACTCCCCTTTTTTCCTCTGCCTCCACCTCTTCTTCAGCCTCGCAAGGGGGTACTGCCATTATAGAAATGCGTGTCACAGGGCGCACGTTTTCCCCAAGCACCCTGCACGCAGAAGCCGGGCAGGAAATAACCTGGAATATTGTGGGCGAAAGGGTTTCCCCTTGCGCAAACCGCATTATTATCCCATCCCTCAACATAAGCCTGCCTATAAAAAATGGCCTGAACAGCCTGACATTTAAAATGCCGGACAAACCCGGACCTTTGCCTTTTTCCTGTTGGATGGGAATGGAAAACGGCCAGTTCCTTGTCCAGTCTCCAAAGGATTAGAGTATGAATGTGTACATTTCTGCCGATATTGAAGGCGTGTGCGGTGTGGTGCGGCCAGAACACAGCACCATCCAGGGCCGCGAATACCCGGAAGCCCGCCGCCTGATGACAGAAGAAGTTAATGCCGCCATACGCGCGGCCTGTGACGAAGGCGCCCGTTATGTGCTGGTTTCCGATTCCCATAATGTGGGCGTTAACCTTATGCCGGAACTTCTGGATACCCGCGCGGAACTTATTTCCGGCACCCCGCGCCCTTTTTCCATGATGGACGGGATAGACCTTGTCCCCTTTGATGCCGCCCTGTTTATCGGCTACCACGCCAAACCAGGCACAGAAAATGGCGGCATTGTCCACAATTTTCACAGCCGTGTGCGTGATGTCAAAATAAATGGCCTCTCTGTGGGAGAACTTGGCTTTAACGCCCTTTTGGCCGGCAACTGCCATGTGCCTGTTATTATGGTAAGCGGGGACGAAGCCACCATAGCAGAAGCCAAACAAACCCTTGGCCCGGATACATGCGGCGCAGTTGTTAAACACGGCATAGGCGCTTATGCCGCCCGCTGCCCCCATCCTTCTGTTGCCCGCACCCGTATTTACGAAAGCGCCCGCGAAGCTCTTGCCAAACTCAGCAGTGGTGTATACAAACCCCTTAAAATTTTAGAACCTGTGGAAATGGAAGTGGAAATAACAACCGCCTCCGGCGTAGACCGTATTATGCGTATACCCACCCTTATCCGCAAAAGCCCCACCACCGTTATTACCCCCCCTCTTTCCCTTAACGACGCCTTCCGCACTTTCCTTACCCTCACCGACCTTGTGGATATGGTGCCCTTTATTTAGAGCATTTCCCTGTGGATTTGCGAATTGCTTTAGTATTGTTTCACATGAAACAAAAGCGGCCTACGGAGAAAAACTCCCCGTGGGCCGCTTTTTGTGGATTTATTTCCACACAATATCCGGCTATTTGTTACTCAACAAAAAGCATAAACACAAAATACACTTTTACAATATACAACACCCGTCTTCCGTTATCTCTACCAGATACTCCCAGCGCGCACCACCCCAACCAGGGTAATACAAGCCAGGTTCTACAGAAACAACCATGCCGGGCTTTAACACCGTGTCGCTTGTGGGGGAAAGCCGCGGGGCTTCATGGGTCTGCAAACCTACACCATGCCCCAGAGAATGCGTAAAATATTCCGCTACACCAAGGTTTTCAAAATATCCCCGCGCTACCTGCCAAGCCTCTTTACCCGTAATGCCCGGCCGCAATATATCCAGTGCCGCTTGCTGCGCACCCTGCACCTGCTCCAACATCCTGCTGAAACGCGGGTCAGGTGTTGCTGTGTCTCCCGGTACCCAAAAGGTGCGCGTCTGGTCAGAACAATAATCCGCCACCCGCGCCCCTACATCCACTAATACATGGCACGGGCCCTCTACCTTCACAGGTGCCAAAAACGGCACATAATGCGGTAATGCCGCATGCCCATCCCGCGCTACTATCGGCGAAAATGCATTCTCCGTTGCCCCATGGTCACGGAAAAATTTCTCAATCTCCCACGCAATCTGCGCCTCATCCAGCCCCTTCCCAAAAAGCGTGGGCACATACGCCATAAGTGCATGGTTTACCGCCATAGAACGGCGCAAACGCCCCATTTCATCCGCATCCTTGATAACCCGTAAACCCTCTACCAAACCATCCGCCGGCTCCATGGGTAAACCAGCTAATGCCTTAAAAAAACTTACCGTCAACACATTGGACTCAAAGCCAATCTTGCCCGTTATCCTGTCTTTCAAAAAATCGGCCGTGGCTTCCGGTAAACTCCCACTGTACGCAAATACATGCGCCTTATCCCAAAAACCATACGCCGCCTCTATATACCGGGAATCCGTGCATAACCAGTCTTGCCCATTCTGCTGCAAAACTAAAAAACCCGCACTCTCATCCGCCTGTACATCATGCAACTCAAAACCAGAAAGATAATACCGGTTCTCAGGCTTGTGCACCATAAGCGCATCTATCCCAGCTCCTACCATCCGCGCACGAACCCGCTCGCGACGCTGTGCATAAACAGAAAGATTATCCATGTTTTCCCTCTTCTGTAACGTCTTTTCTTCTTGTCTTCTATGCCCCTTTTACGTTTTGAGCAAGCGATTACAGGGCCTGTGGGAAAAGATGGAGAGTGTGAACAAAAATGGAGAACAGGAAAAGACGCGGGGAAGAGATTTTTTTTTGAGTGCGGACACAACGGACAGGGTTGTTAACGGATATTTTGTTGTTAGCCCGAGTGCTGCTTAAAATTGATTAAA
>CAZJOG010000025.1:0-19242 GCA_964547565.1 uncultured Desulfovibrionaceae bacterium | reverse complement strand
AAAGCCCACCATGGCATTCATAGGGGTGCGGATTTCCTGGCTCATGGTAGCGAGGAACTGGCTTTTGACGCGGGTAGCTTCTTCCGCTTTTTCCAGGCTTTCTTCCACACGTTTGGAGTCTGTGATATCCAGTGCTACAAACAGGATACTCAAGGTAGCCTCTTTTTCATCTGTAAGCGGCACCTGGGTAATTTTGTAGTAACGCTGGGCTTCTTCCCCAAGTTCTGTCATTTCCCCTGCCTCTTCATCCAGAAACAAATACACGGGGGAAGCAACTTCACATATCACAGGTCTTTTTTCTTCCAGCGCCTGGTTAAACGCCTGAAGCACCACAGGGTTATGGTGGAAGGAAGAAGGGGTCTCTCCACTTGTGGCATCCAGAGATTCCAGCCAGGCGTTCTCCCGCATGTAGGCTTCGTTTTCCATAATAATCTGGCCGTCAATACCTCTCAGGGCAACAGGTACAGGCATATTAAGAAAAACAGTCTGGAGATACTGGTGGCGTTCCTGTCTTTTTTCCGCTTCTTCCTGAAGTTTTTTTTCCGTAATATTCACACCAATAAGAGAAATAAGACGGCGGGAGGGGTCTGGCAGCAGAGTCCACTGCACAAAGACAATAAAATTGCGGGAATTCGTAAAATCCATTTCAAAAGGTCGCCCAGCTTTTACAAAACGCAAAAATACATCTTTGCGCATGGAAGGGCTATGTTCCCACAGGCGTAAGGAGGCTTCCTCCCCTTTTGCAAGACCCAAAAGTTCCAGAAAAGCCGGGTTGGCAAACATAACGGTCCCGCCGGGCGTAAGGCTTAAAGAATAAAGGCCGGCGGAATCTACGGCCAGACTGGCCATACTTTTTTGCACATCCACCCTTCGCCGCAGGAAAAACATATACAGCATAAGCAGGCACATACCACTAAGCAGTACGGCCATTACACCAAGTGTCAGCAAAAAAAGGGTGCTGATACGCTCCAGCGCAACAGCGCTGGGCACATGGATAATAAGAGACCAGGAAGAAGAATGCGGGATATACGCAGTAGCCATGTACGAGTCTACCCCGTCAATTTTCATGGCTCCGGCATAATGGGTTTTGTGGCGAATATCTTCTTTAAGCTTAACCACACCGGAAATACTGTTTTCTTTTTCTAAAGTTGTAAAAAAGTTTACAGGTTCCTGGCCTGCCAAAAGACTGGAAACTTCCTGACCCTCGGAGGTGATAATAACCTCTTTCCCGCGCCCGGCATACAGGTACCTGTATTTGGTAAACAGAGCATATGTACGCACGTCTTCTGCCGCAAAAATAACCCCATACATTTGCCCCCTGCGGTTATACACAGGCGCGGCAAAAATTTGCAAAGGCACACCGTATTCTTTGCAGATTATGATAGGGGAAATGGTCATAGCCCCTTCCAGTGCTTCTTTAAAGAACGGCTGGTCTTCCAGTGTGCTGCGGGCACCATCTGTGGTCCTAAACTCTCCATCCGGGTATGCCATACCAAAACGTACAAGACCGTGCCTGCGCGCAAGTGGTGCAAGAATACGCATTTTTTCTTCGAGAGAAAGATTTTCATCTGTAATTTCAGGCATTTGCGATATAATACTTAAAAGATCCATCCGGGCGTTTATTTTATCCCCAATGGTTTCGGCCATCTGGCTGGAAACTTCCTGCAGGGTGGCAAGCACTTCGTATTGGATAAAAGAAGAAAGACGGGTAACATAAAATGTCGCCAACATAAAAAACAGGACAAGAGAAACAAGACAAACCACAAGAAACTGGAAAGCAAATGTTTTTGTCCTGCCTGTGGTCTTTTTTTCTTTTTCCTGCATACAACTCCCTAACCCAGACGACGTAAAATTTCCTTGGCTGGTATAAGGCCAGTGGCGGCCGCGGAAACAATATTGCCGGCCACACCCGGGCCGTCACCTGCCACAAAAAGATTTTGCACCTGGGTTTCCAAATCATTGCTGGTTTCTACCTGGGTAGAAAAAAACTTAATTTCAGGCGCATACAGCAAGGTAGAGTCATCCGCAATGCCCGGTATCACATGGTTTAATTGGGAAAGACCTTCCACAATATTGGTGACAATACGTTCCGGCAAGGCCATAGCAATATCACCGGGTGTGACATCGCGGAAAGTTGGCACCACATAGCCATTACTTATACGCTGCCATGTGGAACGACGACCGCGCTTTAAATCCCCCAGGCGCTGAAGAATAGGTTTACCCCCGCCTATCAGGGTGGCTAGTTTACCAATAGCCACACCATAGCCGTGGCTGTCTGAAACTGGGTCTGTCAGGATAACTTTGGATAAAAAAGCAAAGTTGGTGTTTTCCGACTTGGTGTTCCGCAAGGCATGGCCATTCACGCACACAAAGTCCTGGTAATTTTCCAGAGCGATAAAACCGGCAGGGTTTGTGCAGAATGTGCGTACCTCATCGTCATAGCGTTTTGTTTGCACAAAAAATGTAGGGTCATACACCACGTTGGTGAGTTCTGACATCACATCATTATGGGTTTCTACGCGCACCCCTACCTCAATACCACGCTGGGCAAGGCCCATACCAAAGCGTTTGGCTAATTCCACCATCCAGTCCGCGCCTACACGGCCAGGGGCCAGAATAGCGGCCCTGCAGGTAAGCAGGGCTTTATCTGTCAGCACGCCTGTAATAGCCCCATTTTCCACCACTACATCTATCACCTGCTCATTGGGGCGTAAGAAAAGACCTTTTTCTACAAGGGTCTGGCTCATGTTATCAATATAGTCAGGCAGGCAGTCGCTGCCCAAATGTTTTTGGCGGATAAGCAAAAGATCTATACCGTGTTTACGGGCTTCCTGCCGTATACGACGGGCTTCTTCCTGTTCTGTAGGATAAACAGGTGCATCCATACCAAAAAGATTAAAAATTTCTTCTGTTTCTTCTATCAGCTTTTCCGCATCTGTTTTGGGCATAAACTGGGTGAGATCTGTTTTGCCCAGCTTGTGGATAAAATTGAGCTTCCCGTCAGAAAAAAGACCGCCCCCCCCTATACCAGAGAGTATATGGCAGGGGTCGCACTTCATACATTTTTTTACTTTGTTGGAAGCCCCCATAGGACAACCGCGTTTTTTCACAAGTGAACCACGCTCAACAAGCGCCACTTTTAACGGAGAATGCGCCACAAGATACCACGCAGCAAAAAGACCAGCAGGCCCGCCGCCAACAATAACAACATCAAAATCTGGGGTAATGCCCATGTATGCCTTCCTGCAAAAATAATGTAAGCCCTGTTTAAAATATGCCCTCTCCGTCCGTATGTCAAACCTGAAGCACTTTCCTGTTATTTAAGCTTTATCCCGTATCCTGTGGAGAAACATTTTACTATACGCCTTCCCCCATGCCTGCTTCCAGCCGTATAGCTGAAAAGTATCGCAGCAAATTGCAATACTTTTAAAAAGGTATACCTGCCCATGAAGGAGAAAAATGATTGGAATATCAAATGCCTGGACACAGAATAAAAACTGCGCCCAGGCCATATAAAATTTTGCTATATGGTGGAATTTTTTGAAAATTTTTTTTATTCCAAAGCAAACATCACCGCATCCTGAAGCTGGGAAAAACTGTACGCATCGCGCAGTACCACGGGGGCATAAGGGTTATTTGCAGGGAAAATACCCAACAAAGGGATACTGGCGCTCTCTAATGCGCGCAAAAGCGCCAGACTGCTTGCTTCTTCTCTGGTCATATCCACCCGCATAAGGGTAAGGGGATACATGGACGTAAGTTTTTTCATATTTTCTTCCTGCAGGGTAGTTTTTTCCAAAACTTTGCAGGTTGGGCACCAGTCTGCCGTAAATTCCAGCAGTAAATTTTCCTTGCCAAGCCTTTCTTCAAAAGCAGCAGGGGTATAAGGCACCCACTCCACTTGGGTGTTATGGGGGGTAAAAGCCCACGCACCCACAAGTGCCACACCTGTGGCACAAACAAGTGCCACACAGGTGCGCCGCAGGGTGCCGCCTTTTAAACTTCCCCAATTACCCCATGCCCATAAGGCCACAGCCAGCGCCAAAAGTGTCATAAGCGCCGGTATATACTCTTCCTGGGGTAAAAGTGAAAACAGGTACAGACTGGTACCTAACAGGAAAAAGCCGAGCAAACGCTCAAACACCAGCATCCATGCACCCGGACGCGGCAATAGTTTGGAAAACTGGGGCCATACAGCCATCATCAGATACGGGGAGGCCATACCCAGCCCTGGTGCGACAAACACGGTGGATAACACCGCTATGCCCTGCGTCATACTGTACCCTAAGACAGCGCCCAGCAAAGGCCCACTGCACGGTGTAGCCAGAAGTGTGGCCAAAAGACCCGTGAGGAATGCCTGGGAACGGGGTGTGCTGTGTGTTTTGGCATTTTGCGCCAGCCGAAAATCCAGTACAGGCAAATGGAAAACATCAAAAAGGGAAAGAGAAAGACCAAAAACCAAAAGCAGCATAGCCAAAACAAGCCCGGCATTCTGGAAAAGCTGCCCCCACACCATGTCCGCCAGCCCAAGCACCAGAGCCAAAGCGCCAAACCAGACCACAATACCCAGGGCAAAGTATATGTTGTGCTGGCGGAAATTCCGGAGTCCTTTTTCTTTGTCTTCCTGTATACCTACAAGCAGCCCGCTGACTTTCAGTAAAAGTATGGGTAAAACACACGGCATGGCGTTAAGAATAAGGCCGGCAAGAAATCCCAGTATCAGCGCCTTGCCAAGACCTGTTACTTCTAGACTTTGCAAAAAAGGCCGGGGAGAAAATTCTGGCGTGGCAGCCCCAGACAGCCCTTGGGTAAAGGCTGCTTCTGCGGGTATGTTTGTACCCGCAGTACCTGGTGTACTTGACGTATTTGGCCCAGCCGTAGTCTCTTTTACCTCTTGCATAGCGGGCACACTGCCGGCAATAAAATGTTCCAGAGTATGCAAGTCTTCCGCGGTGGCGGTTTGCCAGCCAGCTGGTGCCGGCGGGAAAACTTCCACCTGCCCTTTTACAGGCATACAGCGAACAGGCGTACAGGCAAGCAGGGAGTAGCCCAAAGTAAAAACTTCTTCCGGCTTTTCATCAAAAAGCAAAAAAACAGGCACCCGCCCTTTATACAAAGGGACTGTAAGTCCTTGTGAGTAGGTATCTTTTTCCTCCATACCGGCCGGGTAATACACCCGCGCCTGTATGGTGTTTTCCGTTAAAGCGGGGGTATCAAAACCGCGGGGTTTTGGCGCAACACGCACAGGCCGCGCTACAGAAGGGGAATGCGCGTAGGTGTAATAATCCCCCTGCGGCACAAGCCAAAACAGCAAAAGAAAACTTTTGCCAGTCTCCAGGTTTGTACTTGTCTGCCAGTTTTGTGGTAAAAGTGATGTTGGCACTTCCAGCCATTCTGTTTCAAAAAGAAATGGTATGTCAGGTGTTTTTGCACCTTCTTGTGCAAAAGCAAAAGGCATACCCCCCCAAAAGCAGCACACTATACAAACATACAACAAAAAAATATACTTGCGTATTTGCTCCATGGTACCACCATCATACTGCTAAAAGACAAACCTTCGGGGTTTGCGCCGCCCGCCCGCTTATTTTGTGTGCCGGGCAGAAGCACGGGAAACGGACAGAACAACACCCAGCACAAGATCTTTTTGTCCGCCTGTTGACCATACCAGCAGACACTGCAGGACTGCAAGCCCCCTATAAATAATCTTTTTAAAGAAATTCCCTTAAAAAGTTTCCCCCATGGATATGCGAATACCCATGTAGGATGCAGAAATACTCTACGGTTTTGCCCATACATAGGCATGCAAAAGCTGTTCCAAATCTTCCGGTTTTACGGCTACTGGAAAATGCGCGAAAAAACACTTTCCAGACGTATCAAAAATGTTTATGCTGTTTTTATGGAACACATCTGCATGGAGGGCACTCGTATGGAAAAAACACTGCTCAACAAGGAAGATATCCAGCGTACTCTGGAGCGCCTTGCGTATGAAATTTTAGAAAAACACGGCGCAAGGCCGGAAAATATTCTTCTGCTGGGTATACAGCGCCGCGGGGCAGACCTTGCCCGCCGTCTGGCGCATCTTTTGGCGGAACGCTCCAAAACAGATATCCCGCTTGGTACACTTGATATAAACCTGTACCGTGATGACTGGACATCACTCTCCAGTATGCCCGCCATTGGCACATCCCACATCCCGCCCCTTGATAATAAAAGCGTTATTCTTGTGGACGATGTTTTATACACAGGCCGCACCATACGCGCCGCACTTGAAGCCGTGCTGGATTATGGGCGCCCCTGCCGTGTGGAACTTTTGGTGCTTATTGACCGTGGACACAGAGAACTGCCCATACACGCCGACTATGTGGGGCGCAAAATTAACACAGCCCGCACAGAAAACGTCAATGTGCTTTTGGAAGAACGCGATAATTTGGATGAAGTGCGCATAACCCAGTAGCAAAAATATCTGCAAAAAACGCATAATGCCTGATGACTTTTTCCAGAATACACGCATCTGCCAGCTTTACTTTCACTCAAAGAACACAAAAAGGGAAAACAGCAGGTTTAGAGTTTGGGGGTATTGGAAATAGAAGTTTTTCCCTGCTCAACAGGCTCAACAGGCTTGGCAAGCTCGGCAGCCCGTGCCGCGTTTTTGTTTTTTCTGTGTAATTTTATAAATTCCCGGCGTTTTATATCCAGTTCAAAGCTGCCCAGCAGAACAGCAGATGCCAGCAGGGGGATAATGTAATAAATAACCCTAAAAAGTAAAAGCGCGGCAAACAAGGTTTCTGCAGGAATATTGGGGTTCAGGTGCATAATAATGACTTCCAGAACACCAATACCACCCGGAACGTGGGTAAGCACCACGGTGATTTGCGCCAGAACATAACTGGGCAAAAATTGGGCAAAACTTATCCCAAGTTCTGAGGGCAACAGCGCGTATAAAATGCCGCCGGCAATCACAAGATCGGCGCAGGCGACAAGGGTTTGGCTTACTGCGATTTTAAACGGGGGCAGGGAAAATTCCTTTTTAAAAATACGCACACTGTGCCCCTGCGCCAGATAACAAATAAGAAGATACAGCGCGCAAAGACCCAGCAAAATAGCCCCAAAAACCTTTACACTGCTGACCGGCAGCTTAAGCTCCGGCGGCACATCCACACTCATAAAAAGGAAAATACCCCCTGCAAGCCCCATGGCACCAACCCAAAAGGTCACAGCCAGCATAAAAACAAGGCGCACAATATCCAGCACTTTAAACTTCCATACCCGGTACACGCGGTAGCGGATAGCCGTACCACCAAGCAAAGCACCAAAATTAAGGCTAACAGCCTGCCCCACTAAGGAAACAAAGGCAACCTTGATATTGCGTATTTTTTTCTTTATGGCTTTGAGAGCCAGCCAGTCATAACCAATAAGGACAAGATAATCCAGCACCATAAGGCAAAAAGCAAGAAAAACATGGGGAAAAGGAATAGCGCGGATACTGGTGACAATATCCTCCAACGTGTATTCCCGCAGCTTCTCGTATAAAAGCCACAGGGCTAAAGCCAGTATGCCTGCAACCAGAATTTTCCCAGCAATATTGGTAAATTTCTTCATACTTTCCCATGTTTATAAACATGCTGACAAGGAGAAAAAGCATTATAAAAAAACCAGAGCATACAAGTGCTCTCACCTTTTTTCCTTCTTTTCTCTTATCCTATTCCGTGCGTATACGCAAGCCTGGAAAAGTATGCGTCCAGCCGCAAACTATACGCGAGCGACAGAAAACAGGTATTTTTCACATACAGGAAATAACCATGCAAAAGCTTTTAAAAACTATTCGCCAGCATGTGCACGAACCATTGGTTCTTGTGCGGGTACTGGCGTGCGAAGGCTCCACCCCTCTTGATACAGGCAGTAAAATGCTTGTAACGGCAAAGGGCCGTGTGTACGGCACTGTTGGGGGTGGCCTTGGGGAAGCCGAATGTCTGGAGGCGGCGGCTTTATGCCTTAAAACCCGCCAGCCGGCCATGTTACACATTAATATGGCAGGCAGTGCCGATACGGCGCTTATTTGCGGGGGGCAAAGTGTTGTGTCTGTGGAGTACCTTGGGCCTTTTCCCCATGTATCAATCCAAAAAACACGCGCTTTTTATACAAAACTGGGGCAAAAACTGGGGTGTTTTTTTCCCACGTCCGGTAATGTTGCCAATCTTGGCAATGCTGCCCCCAAAGCCCCGCGGGAAACCTGCATCACCCTGCACCCATTTTCTTTCCCAGGTCTGCCTGTCTTACTTACCCCTTCTAGTCAGTACGAGGCCCCATATGAGGCCCACTACGGGGCATTAACAAAAGAGGAACAAGAAGCCGCCATACAGTATACAGGGCCAAACCCAAGCGTATTCCCCCTGAATGGGCAAACCTATATACGGGAAATATGGCAACCTGCGCCACGGCTTATTATCTGCGGGGGGGGACACGTTGGCGCCGCCACTTGCAAAGCCGCCATTCTGGCAGATTTTGAGGTTATTCTTTTGGATGACAGGCCGGAGTACTGCCAAAAAAAAGATTTCCCCGGGATACTGGGTACTTGGTATGTGCCGGATTACAAAAATTGTTTCCATAACCTGCAGATTGATACGCGCACAGGTATTATTATCCTGAGCCGCGGGCACCATGCGGATGAAACCATATTACGCCAGGCCCTTGCAACCCCCGCGGGCTATACAGGCATGATTGGCAGTAAACGCAAACGGGCTATGGTATACGAAAAAATGGAACATGTAAGCCCTGCCCTGCTGCAAACTGTGCATTGCCCCATTGGTCTGCCCATACAGGCCAAAAGCCCCGGGGAAATTGCCATAAGTATTGTGGCAGAGTGTGTGGAATGGAAAGCAAAAAAATTGTCTTAGAACATTCCCCAAAATTACATTTCTTCTGCCATAACAGCCAGTATTTCTTCCCGGATAACGCGGGCAGCGGCTTCCGCAGCGGCTTTTTCTATATTTTCTAAAATAGCCTTGTTGTCCTGGCTGTTTTTCTCTGCCACGTCTTCCAGTTGTTTTTCCATAGCGGCAAGGCGCGCTTCCAGGGTTTCCATTTCAGCCAAATGTTCCGGGCTGGGTTGCAAAGCAGCAAGAGGGGCAGGTTCTGGAGCAGAAAGGTTGTTCTGGGTTTCTTCCATACGCGCCTCAAGCGCAGCCAGTCGCTCTTGCAGCCCTTCCAGTAGCACTTCCGCAGAAGGCCCTTTTTCCGCCTCCAGGGCAGAATCCGCAGGTTCATCATTTGCCAGAAATTCTTTTTCCGCTTCTGCCAGCGCCATTTCCAGTGTGGAAACACGGTCTTCCAGATTGGCTATTTCGTTTGTATGCTGGGGTTGCGCTGCCAGGGTTGTTTCCAGAGTAGCCACGCGCGTTTCAAGGGGGGTTAAATCCACAGTTGGCGCAGGTTGCAAGGTGTTTTCCCAGGAGGCAAGACGGCTTGCTGTTGCTGTTTCCACAACAGGCTGCAAAAGAGTAAGCAAACTGTCATGGAAAGCATGGCCCTGTTCCAGCAAAGCCAGAGCTTCTTCTTCAAATGCGCGTGGGGTGGGCTTTTCCGCGGAATCAAGCGAAGGTTCCGCCCATTCACTTTCCAGTGTGCTGACGCGGCCTTCCAGCAAAGAAAGGCTATGGGTCAGTGTATCGGAAAGTTCCGCAAGCTCTGTCAGAAGCTCCATAACCTTTTCATCTGGTTCATTTTTCTGCGTGTTTTGCTCTTGCATAAACGCTATATCCTGCGGGGCTGTTTGTGCAGCAGGTGGCACGGCTTCACCAAACATAAGGATATCATCCTCTTCCGTTTCCGCAGGCAAAGAGGAAAGAGTTTCCATTTCTGGCTCATGTGCCTGTGTAGTTGGCAGGGTATGGTCCAGAAAAGCTGGTATATCTTCCGTGGTGTCCGCCTCAGACACAGGCTCAGACACAGGCTCAAACACAGGTTGCGGCGCGGGTGATGCCCCGGATAATGCCTGTTCCTGCGTGCCATCCATATCCAGAGACGCAAAAAGATCGTCCAGGTCTGCCAGCAAATCATCCGCATCTGGTTCTGTCTCTGGTTCTGCATCTGGATCCAGCTGGGGAATAAGGGATTCCGGCTCAGGCTCAGGCTGTGCCGCGGCGACAGGAGTAACTGGTGTAGCTGGGGCAGAAGAAGGGTCCAGTATGGAATTGAGGATATCGTCCAAATCTTCCAGATCCGCCTCAGGGCCAAGCTTTTTTTCCTGCAGGGCTTTATCTGGCGCAAAAAAACCTTCCACTTTTTCCACGGGAAGCACATTATCCATCAAAGAATCAATTTCATCCAGAGAAATTTCCGCTGATTCCGGCTTGTCCAGCTGGGCAGATGGGCTTTCTGCATAGGCCGTTTGAGGCTGGTAGGTTTGTTCCGGTTGATCTGGTGGTTCTATACTCGCTAAAAGCGCGTCAATATCCCCCAGGGATATTTCATCAAACGCGGCATCCGACACAGGCTGCGGCTTGGATGCCGCCGCTGGGGCAGCGCTTTCCGGTGCCATGATTTCATTAAAAATATCATCCAGTGTCGGGTCCAGCCCCACAGGCGCAGCTACGGATGTATTGGGGTTTTCTATTTCTGCAAGCAGGGCGTTGAGGTCAAGATCCGCGGTAGCGTCCCCGTCACCATCCTGCGGGCTGGTGGAAAAAAGGTCGGAAAGACTTTCTTCCAGCATATCCGCTTCGCTTTTAGACGCCTTTTTGGGTGCGGATGGTTCACCCTTACTGACAATATCAGTAAGTTCAAAGATTTCATCATCCGGGGTGGGTGTGGATTTTGCCATGGAACCCTCACTAGGTAGTCTAAACATCACACAAACAGGTTAGCGCAGAACTGACTGCAAATCAAGAAAGAGTTTCAGAAAAATAACTGTTTTTAGTTTTCGTAAAACGAACGTAAGGTCTGGCTACGCACAGGATGCCTGAGCTTACGGAGCGCTTTGGCCTCTATCTGCCGGATACGTTCCCTGGTCACATTAAAAAGTTTGCCCACTTCCTCAAGGGTATGGTCTGACTTTTCCCCAATACCAAAGCGTTTGCGTAACACCTGTTCCTCACGGGGGGTAAGGTCTGCAAGTACAGAGGTTATTTGCTCGGAAAGTTTGGTATTCACCACTTCTTCCGCAGGGGCAACGGCTTTTTTATCTTCAATAAAATCACCAAGGCTGGAATCTTCTTCATCCCCAATGGGTGTCTCAAGGCTTATCGGCTCTTTGGCGATTTTTAATACCTTACGCACTTTATCCACCGGGTATTCCATACGTTCCGCAATTTCTTCCGGTGTGGGGTCACGGCCCAGTTCCTGCACAAGATAACGCGATGTGCGGATAAGTTTATTAATAGTTTCAATCATATGTACAGGAATACGTATGGTGCGTGCCTGGTCCGCTATGGCACGGGTAATAGCCTGCCGTATCCACCATGTTGCGTAGGTGGAAAACTTATAGCCCCGCTGGTATTCAAATTTATCCACAGCTTTCATAAGGCCAATATTGCCTTCCTGGATAAGATCAAGGAACTGCAAACCACGGTTGGTATACTTTTTTGCAATAGAAACCACAAGGCGTAAGTTGGAACGTATAAGTTCCTGCTTGGCACGCATGGCAGCATTAGAGCCGCGGCGTATACGCCACAGCACTTCTTCCAGGTCTTCCACATCATGGCAGCATTTTTCTCTTAGGCGGACAAGACTTTCTATTTTTCCCACAATCATTTCTTTGTAAGAAAACATTTTATCCACACTCATATCCAAAGCATCAGCCGCATCCTGCATAGAGATGGTTTTTTTATCCAGCGCGGCAAAAAGGGCTTCTATTTCTTCCTGTGTTTTGCCTGTGGCGTCTATATAAGCGGCAAGTTCCCGCCTGTAATTGCGCATTTGGCGCACATAGTCTTCCACTGTTTCAATAATACGGTCTATAAGCGTTTTTTCCAGCTTAATGTCTTTTAAGCGGGAAACAATTTCTTCTTTAAAGGCCAGAATTTCCTTCTGTGTGCCTGCAACACGGCGCTCTAATGTGCAGCATGCGTCCAGCTTGCTGTAAATTTTACGCTTTTTCTTGTATACAGCTTTTATTTCATCTAAAAGCAAAATAACACGCTGGCGCTGGTTCATTTCATCTTCGCTGGGGTCGTCTTCTTCTATTGTTTTTACCACATCTTTGAGTTTAATGCGGTTTTGGCGCAAGTCTTCCCCAACATTAATAAGTTCTTCCACCGCAACAGGCACTTCCACAAGGGCATACAGCACGTCCAGTTCGCCCATTTCAATTTTTTTGGCTATAACCACTTCCCCATCGCGGTCAAGCAGAGGCACTGCGCCCATTTCCCGCAGGTACATACGGACAGGGTCGGTATTACGGGCGGCAAAATCCGTGGCATCATCCACAGAAGGGATAATCTCCGGTACAATGTCCATACCTGTTTCCAGCGAAGGGTCCAGCGTAATATCAATGGCACTGTCCAGAGAAGCACCCATACCCATGCCCCCCACACTGTCCAGCCCGTCATCCAGGCCGGTTTCAAATATGGGGTCTGATGTTTCCATATCCGGGTCAGCAGAGGGCATAGTAAGAGACTGGGCTTCTTTTTCCGAATCCACAAGCAGTATATCCATCTGATCAAAAATACCCATAATTTCTTCTATTTTTTCCGGGGTACTCATTTCAGGGGGCATGGCCTTGCTTACTTCTTCAAATGTAAGGTATCCTGCGGCCTTACCTTTATTGATAAGAGATTTAACGCTTGGTATTTCTTTGATATTTTTCATGAAGCCTCCTTTCGGGCATCTCTCAGAGCGCGCATATATTCCATCTGTGTGGCTGTATCCGCTTGCCCTTGACGGAGCGCGGCGATAAGCGAGGCGGAATGGTTTTTTTTGTGAACATGTTCCAGTAAAACTTGAAGGGCCGCAAATTCCCCTTCCTGGTTATCCCGTGGTGCTCCCATATCACGCGCACGTATATAGAACCCCTTTTCCTCTTCGGAAAGTAAGGGGAATAGTTCCTCTTCTCGGGCATTTTCCAGCTTTTCCCATAAAGCTTGCGCCCAATGTGCTCGTAAAAATAAGTCAGCCCCAAGGTTTTGTAAAGCCGCAAGAGCCCCCGGGTAACGGACTGCAAACGTGAGAATCTCTTTATCTGTAGAGAGAGAAGGGTTTAAAAAATTTTCTTTGTCCTGCTCTTTTTCTTCGTTTTTTGTATTTTCTGCTGTTTTTCTGGCTGTATCCTGCCGGGCAGTGCGTGTTTGTTTTTTCTGGTGTACACTATCCCGCAGCTCCTGTTCAGAAAAACCAAGGCCCTGCGCCAGTGAAGTGGCAAATTTTTGGAAAAGTTCTGGCAATTCCACCTGCATAAGAAAGTTTCTTGCCCATTCTACCGCATCTTTAGGCGAAAAACCCTGCAGGGTGCTTATGCAAAAATCCAGCCCATCCTGCCCTTTTGTCCGCAAAGATTCAAAAACTTCTTTGCCTGCTTTACGCAGCAGGCTGTCTATATCCTCTTTTTCCGGGAACAGCACCACGGTGCAGGATAAGCCGCGCGTGAGAAACATTTCCGCCGCTTTAAGGGCGGCTTTGCGCCCCGGGGCATCGCCGTCGTACAAAAGCTCCACTTTAGGGCAAAAACTGGCTATACGGCGCACTTGTTCCGGTGTAAGAGCCGTACCAAGACCTGCCACAGCGTTGGTGTAACCAAACTGGTGCAGGGTTATCACGTCCATGTACCCTTCTGTCAGAAGGGCGCACTTTTGGATACCCATGGCAGAGCGCGCCTCATACAGCCCATAAAGATGGTCCCCTTTTTTATAAATGGGAGAGTCCGAGGAATTGATGTATTTGGCATCATTTTCCTGGGCAAGCTTGGGCAAAACACGGCCGCCAAAGGCAATAGTCTGGCCGGAAAGATTGCGTATGGGGAACATAAGGCGGCTGCGGAAACGGTCATACACGCCGCCTTTTCCCCCTTTGCTGACAAGGCCGCTTTCCAGCATAATACTTTCTTTATAGCCGGAACGCTTAAGGGTATCCGCCAAATCCTGCCACGCCGGCAGGGAATAACCCAGAGCAAAACGCTCCACCATATCTTGCGGCAACCCACGTTCTTCCATATACACCCGGCAGGGTTCTGCCTCTTTTTTAGAAAGATTTTTGGCATATAACGCAGACGCAAGGGTGTGCATTTTTAATAATTCACGCTTATTGGAAGTTTTGGGCGCACCTTTTGTCTGCGGGAACTGCGTTAGCGGAACACCCGCCTCTTCTGCCAAAGCTTCAAGTGATTCTTTAAAGTCAAGGCCGTTTATTTTTCCGTAAAAATCAAATATATCGCCACTTGCCTGACAACCAAAACAATAAAATGTCCCCTGTTCTTCATTCACAGAAAACGAAGGTTTTGTTTCCTGATGGAAAGGACAGGGGGCCACCAGACGATTTCCCTGGCGCTTTAAATCCACATACCTGCGGACAATATCCGCAATGGAAAGGCGCGCTTTTATAGCCTGTGTGGTCTGGGAATTATCCATATTTAACCAAACACCACTATCGTTATGCCGTCTCCGCCCTGGTCTTCATTGGCAATACGGAATGTGCAGGGGAATTTTTTCAGGGCTTCATGCACAGCCTTACGCAAAGCGCCTGTGCCGCGGCCGTGGAGAATTTCCACTTCTTCCCTGCCCTGGAGCAGGGCTTTATCCACAAACTGTTCCAGTTCTGTAAGTGCCACATCTGCCCTTTTTCCGCGTAAATCCAGCCTGTACAAACTGCCTGTGCCCGCGGAAGAGGTGGTTACCCGCACAGCCTGAGGCCGTACAGGCGCCGAAGCAGGTGAACGGGGGTCATCCAGTGGTTCCAGGTCTGTAAAAGGCGCCCAGAGTGAAACACCATTCATATCCACCTTGGCCTTCTGGTCATTCCATTCCTGCAGGGTGGCATTTTTGCCCCAGGGTATATGGCGCACCACCATACCCTTGGTGAAGGTGGAAGGGTCAAGCACGGTGGAAGGGGCTTTATATTCTGGCTGAAGACTGGCACGCAAAGCGGACATTTCTTTTAAAGCCTGTTTGGCTGTGGCTTTGCCGCTTTTATAAGCCGCCATAAGATCCGCGGATTTCTGGCGCACCTCTGCGTAAAGTTGCTGGCGTTCCTTCTCAAATCTTTCGTGAAGGGAACGCCGCTTGTCTGCCAAAAGTTTTTCCTCTTTTTTCAGCTCTTCCAGTTCTTTTTCTTTCTGGATGGCAAGGCTGTTTAATGTTTCCAGCACATGGCCCATTTCTGTGCTTTCCATAAGCATATACTGGGCGGCTTTTTTGAGAATTTCTTCCGGCAGGCCATGCTCCCGCGCTACATCAAGGGCAAGACTTGCGCCAACCTGATCGTAACCCAGCAGGAAAAGAGGCTTTTTGTTTTTTTCGTTAAATAATACGGAGGCCGCACGCACATGCGGTTTTGTCAGGGCGTATGTTTTTAAAGCCGGGAAGTGCGTTGCACACAGGGCGTAAGCCCCTTTTTCCAAAAGACCATCCAGCACAGCCTGCGCAAGAGCCGCCCCCTGCGAGGGGTCTGTGCCTGCGCCAAACTCATCCAGCAGTAAAAGATGGTCAGGGCCCAGTTCCGGCCATATGGCGGAAAGGTGGGCAATTTGCCCGGTAAAGGTGGAAACATGCTCATCCAGGCTTTGTTCATCGCCTATAAACGCATGCACACCTTTCCAGAAAGGCAGGCAAGCACCTTGCCCCACAGGGACAGGGATACCGGAAAATACCATAAGCGCTACAAGTCCAAGGGTTTTCAGGGCAACAGTTTTGCCCCCCGCATTGCCCCCGCTTATAAGCAAAATAGTGTCTTCCGGTCTCAGGGTTATATCCACGGGCTGCACATGGGTGGGAGCGCCTTTTTTGGCAGATGCCGCACGGCTTTCCAGCACAAGCAGGGGGTGACGGGCCTGGGGCAAATGCACGGGGCTGCCGCCATCTCCCGGGTAATACAAAGGCACTGTCCTGCCATCAATAGCATGGGAAAAAGCCACCAGAGCAAAACAAAGATCCAGTTGCACCAAAAATTTCCATGTTGCGGCAAAATCTGTGTACCCTGTTGCCAGAAGATCACATAAAAGGCGCAAAACCTTGCGCTCTTCTTCCCTCTCTTCGTGTTTCAGTTCCTGGAGGCGGTTGTTGTGTTCCACCAGAAAAAGAGGCTCAAAATACAGGGTTTCCCCAGTGCGGGAATAATCGTGTATAATGCCCTGCAACTGGCCTTTAAAGTTTGCGCGTAAAGGAAGCACATACCGGTCTGATGCAAGTGTCATATAGTCATCTTGCAGCATGTGGGCAATATTATATTTTTCTGAATATTCCTTCACGCGGCGTAAACAACCCTGGTGGAGAGAACGCAATTCATTACGTACAAGCAAAAGCCCGGGGGAGGCTTCGTCCTTGATAGCCGCCTCTTCCCCTATACAGCGATTAAGGGCAGAAAGAAACGCCTGCGGCAAGACAGGTGCAACAGATAGCCAGGTGGGGCGTTCTTTTTCCTGCATAGCCTGTAAGGCATGGGCGGCCAGATTCAGGGCATCTTTAACAGCCCAAAGATCCTCTGGCTCAAGTAAAGGAACAGGGGCAGACATATATTTTTGCGGGTCAAAAAGAGAAACAATGGGGGAAATATCCGCAAAAGGGCGCAGTTTAAGCGTATGTTCTGCCTGCCAGAACCATGTTTCTTCAAAAAGAGACTGGCTGTGGGTGATAGACGCAGCATCCGGCAGGGGACGCAAAGCAAGCGCCGCCTCTTTGGCAGGCTCAGAAAGACAAAAATGTGCCACATGATCCAAAACTTTGGGAAATTCCAGTGCGGCAAAAGAAGCAGTAAGTGTATCAGACATAATATTCACACACATTGTAGAAGGTGAAGCCGCACCAAAATTCAGGGAAGCAAGGGAAATATCAGGCGGAAAACCGCTTTTTTATTTCCTCACTTACTACCTTACCGTCTACGCGGCCTTTGTAGGCTGTCATCACAGCCTGTATAGCTTTGCCCATGGCTTTTTGGCCTTCTGCCAAATACGGCGCCACAGCTTTTTCTATGGCATCCGCCAATTCCTGCGGGCTCAGCTGCTCTGGCAGGTAGGAACGCAAAACAGCAAGCTCCGCTGCTTCTGCATCCGCCAAATCCTGCCGTTTGCCTGCCAGATACTGCTCGATGGAGTCCTGCCGCTGTTTGGCCTGTCTGGTCAGTACGGTGACATAATCTTCCTCTGTCAGGGGGCGCATAAGCTCTACCTGCAGGTTTTTGGCAGCGGTTTTTACATGGCGCAGGGTAGCAAGCACAACTTTTTCGCCTGCTTTATACGCAGTTATGTAATCTTTTTCTATACGTTCCGCCAAAACACATATATCTGCCATACTAACCTCCAGGGCACATAGAAACAATTCCATTAAAAAACACAAAGTGCCGGCAACCAGGGGTTGCCTGGTTCCGGTCTTTGTATTCAAATACGTCAAACACCTACATTTGGGGTGTTTTACGCATTTTTTTCAGCAAACGCTTACGGGCAGCTGCTTTCTTTTTCTTGCGCATAACACTTGGCTTTTCATAGTGCTGACGCTTTTTCATTTCAGAAAGCACACCGGCCTTTTCTACCTGCTTTTTAAAGCGGCGCAGGGCGATGTCAAAATTATATTCATCTTCGTTCAGAAATACTCCGGGCAAAAGAATCACCCCCTCCGGATGGTCTTACCTTCAGGCACACCAATTAGGGGCCTTTGAAGGAATTTGGAATTATGGGCCACAAACCCATTATTGTCAAGCGTGATTTTTACGAAGATCACGCAGGGTTTTCAGTGTCACAAAACCAAGGCCTGCACCAAGCACAAGAAGCACAAGGTAAAATACGCCAAAAAAGACAGCGTAATCGGGCATAGCCCACGGCAAATCCCACGGTAAAGGACTTTGAACATTTTGACCGGTGAACATCAGATTTTCCTCACATCGTTGCGTTAAGCGCTATTTCTGGACAGCTTCCTTAAGGATTTTACCCGGATGGAATTTTACTGCCTTGCTTTCCGGGATTTGAAGGGCTTGACCTGTGCGGGGGTTACGACCTGTACGCGCCTTGCGTGTTTCCACACTAAAGGTGCCAAAGCCAGTAAGGGTGAGTTTGCTTTCTTGCACAAGGGAAGATTGCATGGCTTCTAAAACAGCGTTAAGTGCCTGCTCAGACACAGTTTTGGTAAAGCCTGTTTTACCGGCAATGGCTGCAATAAGATCCGCTTTTGTCATACCAGTCTCCTGACGATTGAAATTCCAGAAAAATAATGATCTTGGCCACCATACTGCAATAAAAAACAGTTGCATAACAAGACACATCCCTCTATTGCAGTTTTTGCCGTATGCATCCGGCAAAAGTACACAGGATGAACCCGTATTTATTCTGTCCATACACGGTACGGAGGCCTGCCCTAAACTCTAACCGCAGTTTTTTTGACTGTACGCTCTACAGCGCAAAACAAAAAATGCGGCACTGACAGCTTTTTTACCACACATGCTGTGGCAAAAAATAAATTCCCTCGCGTTTCTCGGAGAAAAACATTTTTTGACTTCTACGTCAAGTGCTTAACACGCAGGAAAAAAACCACAACCTCATTTTATCATGCGAGCGAAGTACCCCACCTGTGTTTCCAGAACGTATATTCTCTTTCCTTTTTCAAAGAGTTAGGGTAATCTTTTCCCCAGACCCAAGAAGCGTAAAAGACATACCAGGAGATTATTTATGCCCAACCAGAAAAAAATTCAACTTTTCTCTTTAGTTTTCATACTTTGTCTTTGTGTGCTGCTGGGCTACAAAGGGGTAAGTGCCTCCCCGGATGAAGCGGAAGAAACACGCACGGCGGATAGTTTACGCCGCGTTACCAAGCATGTGCGTATGGAAGCTACCTGGCCCACCTTGGGTGTTGAACGTATTGATGAAGAAATACAGGCGCTTATAGAAAAAACCACCACAGACTTTGAAAAAGCCGCTTTGGATGAGGAAAAAGAGTCCCTGGAAATGAAAAAAACGGACCCTGACGCCTTTACCCCACGCTTTCCGTATGAGTGCCTTATCACCTACGACCGCAGCTCCCCCATGCCGGAAAAAAGCCGTGTGGAAAGTGTGGTATGGAATATTTCTACATTTACAGGCGGAGCTATATTATGATGCGTTGCGCTCCGTGCATG
>CAZJOG010000024.1:0-19360 GCA_964547565.1 uncultured Desulfovibrionaceae bacterium | reverse complement strand
TCTTATCGAGCAATTCAAGCATGGCGCCACCATTTTACGAGGGAAAAGTGATACCCACACTGTAAAAATACCAGAGGTGTAGTATTACCGTAAAAGAATGGAAAAAACATAGCATAAAGAATTTGCGGCGTCAAAGGTGGGTTTAATGGGCATTAACAGGAGAAATAGTAGTTAAGTTTCACTTGACAAACTTTCTCAACATGAACTAAGAAAAATGTGTTTACTCTTCCTCAGTGTGCAATTTTATTCCAAATTTTGGTACTAGTATGATCAGCTTTACGCTTTTGCTACTATTCGTCCCTTCTACTCCCCATCCATACCGGTACACCAAATAACTTTCCATGTTGCATATGCACATTGCGAAAAGTTGCACAGATAAAGCTAAAAAACCCATTCCAGGGAATAATGCGCTCCATCGCAAATAGAGATAGTTATGCAGGAAACAAAAGAAAAAGTATCAGCGGGCCCAAACAGCTCGCAACCAATAGATGCAAAGCCTTTGCCCGCGGATTTGGAAGGCCTGCTTCTGGAAATGGAACGTGTTTCCAAAGAAGCAGAAGACGCCATTTTACGCAGCCAGAAACAGCAAAGTACTCCAGGCAAACTTCCTCCTTTGCGCCAGCCATCCGCAGACCCTTTTCTGGATTCTCTTCTGGGTACGGATTCCCATACCTCTGCTGCAGAAAAAAGTTCCCTCCCGCCCATTATGCCACAAGGGGCAAATGCTGAACCTGTTGAACCCTTACCCAGCCCCACGCTTGGCTCTCTGGTGCTGGAGCTGGCAGAAGAACCGGCACCTTCCCCTTTTATTTTGGATATGCCCCAAGGCGTAAAACTCCAGCCAGCTCCCCAAACGGCTAATCCCTCCGGCCGTCCGGCCGCCCAGGTCTCTGCGCAAGCCGGGCAATTGGCCGGGCAGCAGGCTAAAGCTGCCCCGCAACCTGTTCGGGCGCCTGTTGCTTCCCCCGCACCGTCCACGGATTTTTCTGCCCAGCTACTCCAGGCAGCGCAGGCACCTTTGGCTCAACCAGCACCCAAACAGGTAAGCCGGCAGGCATCTGCCATGCAGGCGCCGCAATCTGCGCCCGTTGCCCCGCAGGCACAAGCCGCTGCGCAGGTTAAGCTTTTTGCACAACCCGCTGCACAGGCTGGCGCTGTACAAACACCCAGGCCTGCCCCTTCTGTTCCTGTCTCGCCCATTCCGCAAGTGCCACAGGCCACTGCTGCGTCTCAAGTTTCTGAAAAAATATCCCCCACCAGGCAGGTGTTAGACCCCAAAGCTGCTTCGCTTGCAAACCCTGATGCGGTTGACTCTTCACAGGCCAGGGCAAAGGGAAACAAGCGTTCCGTGTTACCTGTTGCCAAAAAGAACCTGCCGGTTATTTCCTCTGCCAAAAAAGCCCCCAAAGCGCGTAATTCCAAACGCGCCCCTGTGCAGCGTGTACTGGGGGTAGACTTTAGCGGTGCTTCCCTTGTTATTGCGGAATCACGCGGGGTTAATACACTGGTAACTCTTGCTGCAGTGCCTATTCCACCCCAGATGACTATACTTTCGCAGGATGGTTTTCTGTTTTTGCGTGAACAGCTTTTGCGTGTTTGCGGCACACTCCAAAATATTGGCATTTGGGTAATGGCGCCAGATGAAAGCGCAGAAGCCCGCCATGTGCGCGTGCCTATAGTTTCCCCTTCTGAACTGCAAAATGTGGTTTTTTGGACAGTAAAACGGGAAAAGGACGTGGACGAAGGCATTTACGCCATGGACTACCGGAAGTGTCCCACTATTTGGGAAAATGGGGTAGAGCGTCAGCCTGTTACTGTTTCTCTGGTGCGCAAAGATTTTATGGATCGGGTATCCTCACTTTGCCAGTATGTGGATTTGCGCCTTCTGGGCATTACCCCCCGGGCCATGGCAGTGCAAAACCTGTTTGATTCCGCATGGCTGGAAGCTCCCGCTGCGCAGTCAGCTGTTATGTTTCTGGAAGATACTTGCACCCACATTTATATTTTGCGGGATGGCCATGTGGCGCTTTCCCGTACAGTAAAAACAGGTTTGAACAGTCTGGTGAGTGGCCTGTTTGAGTCTTACCAGAGTGAAATAGCCAGCAACCTTGCCAATGGGATAGAAGACACGCGCACCTTTACCCAGGAAGACGCCTTCCATCTTCTGGTAGAAGGTGTTTTTCCCATGCTCTCCGGCTTTAACCCGCCCAATGACGATGAAGTGGTGGAACGTATAGATTCCGCCCTGAGCCGTTTGGAACGTCAGATTGAACGCTCACTTTCCAATTTTAACAGTGCCTCGGGTGTAGAGCCTGTTTCCCGCTTATTGCTTTGTGTGCCCAAGGCATGTGAAAATTTGCTGTCCCAGTATTTTTCCACAAACTTGAATATTGAAGCCAAACCTCTTGCATTGCCGACGCGCATGGCACCCAATCTTTTGGCAGATTTCCAGAAAGCTGGTGTGGCCTTGCCTGCCTGTCTGCCTGCGGTTGGTTTGTCCCTTTCCAGTGAAGCGTATACACCCAACAGTTTTATCCCCCTTTCCTTGATAGAGCTGGAAAGGAAAAAACGCCGCGGTATGTTGGGTATACATGTGGCATGCTGGGCTTTGACGGGCATTTTTGTGATGAGTGGTATTATGGCCTGGTGGGACGTTGTTTCTTTAAAAAACCAGAATACCATGGTAGCAAAAGTGTTGCAGGAAGAAGCGGCTGTTTCTCCGGAAGAAGTGCTGGAGGCCGCCAACAACCTGGAATCCATGCGCAACAGTCTGGCCGCCTTACATAAAAAACGCGCTATGGCCTCTTTTGTGGCAGAGCTGGCCCAAATTACACCTTCCAGTATCCAGCTTGCAAATTTACGCATGATTTCTCAAAATGCGCCTTCCCGCATGGGGAATGAAACAGGTTCTGCCACGGCTATTATTTCCGGCTCTCTTTCTGGGGATATCTTACAAAGAGAAGCATTGCTGACAGATTATCTGTACAGGTTGCAAACATCCCCTCTTATTATGTCCATCACCGTGGAAAAAGTGCTAAGCGGGGATAAAGTGACCAATTTTACGGCAACATTAAAACTGGTGTAATATATATGGCAGATTCTCCTTCACATAAAAGCGCTATCCCATGGGGCCAGCTGATTTTTCTTTTTGTGCTTGCTCTGGTCAGTGGGGCATTTTGCCTGATTGGCTTTATGCAGCGCACAGAGGCAACAGCCGCTCTGCAGGAAACCCAGATTCGCCTGGATGAGCAGCAAGTGCTTATACCACTTATGCAAAATTACCAGAAAGATCTGGACCGTGGCCAGTCTGTGCTTGCAAAAACAGGCGAAACTTTGCCACGCCCCGGCAGTATTGACGAACTTTTGCTCTCCTTGCGTCAAGTGGCCATTACCAATGGTTTGCAAGCGCCATCCTTTATCCCCAAGGCAGAATCGCAGATAGGGAATGCCTACCTGAGTGTGGACGGCGCTATTTCCGGTTCTTTGGATGACCTGAGGAAGTTTTTATTAGATCTGACACGCGCGCCGTGGATTAACGTCGTGGACAGTGTTGAAATTATTTCCAGTCCCCAGGGCCCAACATACCGTATGACCCTGTGGGTGGATAAACCCGCACAGTAAGCGTTTTGTGCGCGAAAAAAGGTACTGCAATGACAAAACGCGAAAAAATTATGCTCTCTGTTTGTGGTGTTCTTGTGCTGGGGTATAGTCTGTTAACCTTACAGAACTTCTTAGGCGCCAAAGCGCCGGAGGTGCCCCGCCTCACAGCGCAGGATGTGCTCGCCCGTACAGGGAATCTGAGCAATGGAGAGGCTATGGCCAAACGCCAGCTGTATGCACTGGAAACTTCCCTTCGGCCAATTACAGCAGAACATTTTACAGGCGATTTTGCCCTGGCAGGCAGGCTGACAAACACAAATATACAGGCGCTGGCTATGCAGTATTCTGGCTATATGACAGTGGGACAAAGGCCATACGCCATTATTGATGGGTTGGAATATACGCTGGGAGAAAGTATAGCTTCCACAGGGTATTCCGTGAAGGAAATAACAGAAGAGTATGTTCTGTTAGATGCCGGGGAAGACAGCCCCGAGCAAAAAATTAAATATGTCGGTGATCCGCTTTTATAAACCACGCTTCCCTGGAATAGATGCAGCGTTACCTGGAAAAAGGATTTTCCCATGCCATACCCCCAAGCTTCACCCGTATACCTGCGCCCTCAAACCAATCGCACATGGTATGCTCTTTTGTTTCTTGTTGCGTTTACGCTGTTTTCCGGTTGTGCTACCCCGCCTTTGCAGCCAGATCCTTTTTTGCAGGAATGGACAGACAAGGCAGAAGTTTCGCGGGGGTATTCCCCTTCCACAGAAAATATGGGGGCACCGGAAGCCCGCACTATTATTTCCCATAAACCAACGCTGCCGCCGCAACGTGGTGCAGACAGGTCTTTGCCTACACTGCCTGTTACGCTTAAACTGCATAATGTGGATGTGGCTATTGCACTGCGTAGCCTTGCTGTAGCCGCAGATATTAATATTATGCTTACCCCAAACGTAAAGGGTACTATAAGTATTAATGTAAAAGATACGTCTTGGAGTGATGTTTTCCGCAGTATTCTTGCCGGTAATGGATTAGAATATTATTGGCAGGGAAATATTTTGCAGGTGCTTACCCCCACGGATATGCAAAATAAAATGAATCTGGATCAGCTGGAACAGCGGCGTGTGCAAATGGCTATGGATTCTGCAAGCACAGGCACTTTGCTTACCACAGTGGTTTCTATCCGTTATGCGGAAGCCAATACCCTGGCCCAGTCCCTTTCCCAATTTTTGCCGGGTTCTCTGCCTGGTGGGGGCGCACTTGCCTCTTCCGGTGGTGGGGGTGGCGGTAATACCGGTGGTTCCAGCATAGGCGGGGAGGGTATGCTTGCCCCTATGGCTACCATAAGCGGCACTGCAAAAATTATGACGGATATTGCCAGCAATTCCATTATATTACAAGCTTCTGAGCCAGATACAAAAAAGATTCTCAGCCTTATAGAGGCCCTGGATACCCCGCGTAAACAGGTGCATATACGGGCGCATATTATCCAGGCAACCCAAAGCACAGCCTTAAACCTTGGGCTGGAGTGGGGTGTTACAGCATCCAACCGCCGCGGGCAGTCTGCGGTTTCTTCCCCCATGGATATTATAAGTGGCACCGCTGTGTTAGGCGGGGCAAATGGTGCACTTGGCACAGCTATTTATTCCTTTGCCAAGGGTGCGCTGACACTTGATTTGAATGCCTTGCAGTCGCAGGGTAAGGTGAATATTCTTTCTTCCCCTTCTATCACCACTATGGATAACCAGATGGCCTATACAGAAAGTGGGGAAAGAGTACCTTACGCTGTGTATAACCCTTCTGAACGCACAACAACTATAGACTTCCAGGATGCGCTTTTGCGCCTGGAAATTTTGCCCCATGTGATAGATGCCAACCACCTGAGCCTGCAAATAAAAATCAGCAATGATGAACTGGGCGAACTTGTGGCTAACACTGGCTATTACCGTATTCTGAAAAAGCAGACGGAAACCACTCTGGTAGTGCCCAATGGAGACACAGTGGTTATTTCTGGCCTTTCCCGCCGCAGCACAAAAAACAGCGAACAAGGCTTGCCTGTTTTATACAAAAGCAAACTTTTTGGGACCAGTGATGACAATGAGGAACTGAATGAAATTCTTATTTTCATCACCCCGGAAATTTTACCTCCCTTGCCCATGGCCTATGGGTACACGGCTTCCAGTGTAAGCCCCATGCCAACACAACAGCAGGCTGTGCCTGTGTCCCCCGCGCAGCAGCCTGTGTACCCGCAAGTTAACACGCAGCCTGTGCCGGCCACGGTTTCCGGGCAATCTGTTCCTGCGCAGCAACAGCCTGTGTACCCGCAGCCTGCCTTGCCCCCGGTTCCCATGCAGACTACCTCCCCGGCTCTTTAACGTTTTTCCACATAAAGCCTATGAAAACACGCACTCGATACCGCCTTGGTGAAATGCTGGTAGAGGCGGGGCTGATTACCCAGGAGCAACTGGATGTTGCCCTGCGTGAACAGAAAAAGGTTGGCCTGCGTCTTGGTCAATACCTTATCCGCTACAGTATTTGCCGCGAACAGGATGTTGTGGGCCTTATAAGCCGCCAACTGCGTATAGAACAATATTCTCCAGACAGATTTCCCATACACAGCGAGCTTTCCAAGCAGCTGCCCTCCAAAATTTCGCAAAAATATGGGGTGGTGCCGCTTGCAGATTCCGGTACTGTGTTCACTGTTGCCATGGTGGACCCACTGGATATAGACGCAATCGACGCTGTAGAAGCCTATCTGGACAGTGAAATAGAAACCGTTATTTGTACAGAGGCGGAATATAACCAGCTGTACAGTTCTGTGTATGGTATGTTCTCTGGCTTTGAAGGGGCCATGGAAGGGTTTGAAAACCTTGTGGCAGCCGCGGTTATGCCCTCCATCACAGAGTTCCAGATAGAAACAGGTGAACAGGAGGCTATGGAGCCTGTTATCCGCCTGTTGAACCTTTTATTGCTTCAGGCTGTCCGCGAGCGCGCCAGTGACCTGCACATAAGCCCGGAAAAAGAAGAAGTGCAGGTGCGTTTCCGTATAGACGGCAAACTGCGCGCCGCGCCTTCGCCGCCAAAAAGTGTGTTCCCTGCCCTTGTTTCCCGTATTAAACTTATGGCCCAGATGGATATTGCCAACTCCCGTGTGCCACAGGACGGCCGTTTTACGGCTACTCTGGATACGCATGAGGTAAACGTGCGTGTTTCCACCATCCCCACTATTTATGGGGAAAACGTGGTTATGCGTCTTTTAAATATGAGCGGGCATATCCTGACACTTGAAGAATTGGGCATGGGGCATAAGGATTTGGAATTTATAGACAGTGTTATCCGTAAACCCTATGGCCTTGTGCTTTCCACAGGCCCTACAGGCAGTGGGAAAAGTACAAGTTTGTACGCCATGCTGCAAAGTATCCGCAGCCCGGAAATAAACCTTATCACCCTGGAAGACCCGGTGGAATACCGGCTTTCCGGTATACGGCAGGTGCAGCTTAACCGTAAAGCCGGTATGACCTTTGCTTCTGGCTTGCGGTCTATTTTGCGTCAGGACCCGGACGTTATTATGGTGGGCGAAATACGGGATGCGGAAACCGCGGAAATAGCGGTTCAGGCCGCTCTTACTGGTCACCTTGTGTTTGCTACTCTGCACACCAACGACGCTGTGGGCGCTATAGCCCGTCTGGAAGATATGGGGGTAGAGCCCTTCCTTGTTTCCTCTGTATTACTCAGCGCGTTTGCCCAGCGCCTTGTCCGCAGAATATGCAAACAGTGCGCGCGGCCTTACCAGCCCAACATAGGTATGCTGGAGCTTTTTGGCTTAAAGCCGGATGAAATAGTGTACACCATGGGCGCAGGGTGCGCAGAATGTTCTATGACAGGCTATAAAGGCCGTGCGGGTCTTTTTGAAGTGCTGAAAATAGATGGAAAAATACAGGAACTTGTTGTGCAAAATGTGTCCCCGCATGAAATAACAAAATACGCTATTTCTGCAGAACGCTTGGTTCCCTTGCGTGCCGCTGCCGCAGAGGCCATACGCCAGGGTAAAACAACAGTGGAAGAAGCCATCCGCGCAGTTATGGCCTAAAAAAACAAAGGGCATACTGCCGGGTTGCGGGTAAAACAGCGTATGTTGCCCGCAATGTTTTGCCGCACAGTGGAAAATTGCTCTCATGGAGATAACATGCGGTTTAGATATAAAGCCATGGATGAAACAGGCGGGGTCTCCGCCGGCGTGATGGAAGCCTATTCCGAAAAGGAAGCGCGGGATATTTTGTCCCGGCAGGGTCTTCTTCCTTTGGAATTTAAAGTAGAATCTGCGCTGAAAGTAAAAATGGAAAACCTTTTCCTTCCCAGCGTGAATATTAAGGAACTTGTTTTGTTTACAAAACAGTTTCGCACTATGTTTAACGCCGGTGTGCCTATAACCCAGATATTCCGGGTTCTGCATGAACAAAATACCAATAAACGCCTGAAAAAGGTTATGGAAGGAATGACGGAAGACATTTCCGGCGGTTCCAGCCTTTATGCGGCTTTTTCTGCGCATCCTTCTGTTTTTTCTCCCCTTTACTGCTCTATGGTGCGGGCTGGTGAAACATCCGGTTCTTTGGGTAATGTGCTGGACAGGCTTACCTATATTCTGGAGCATGACGCCAAGCTGGTAAAAGACATTAACGGGGCGCTCTGGTATCCCAAAATTGTTATTGTAGCTATTGTGATTGCGTTTGTTGTTATTCTTACTATGGTGTTGCCGCAGTTTATTGACCTGTTTAATGGGCTGGATTTGGAATTACCCGTGGCCACCAAAATAGCCATTGGTATGTATGACTTTATGGTGGAATGGTGGTGGGCTATTATTCTTTTGTGTGTGGGTATGTATGTGGGATTTAAGGCTTTTCTTGCAAGTAAACCGGGCAGGCTGGCCTATGATACTCTGCTGCTTAAACTGCCGCTTATAGGCCCTGTTATCCAAATGGGCGCTATGGCGCGTTTTGCTTCCATTTTTTCCATTTTGCAATTTAGTGGTGTAACCGTGCTGGAATCACTCACTATTTTGCGTTCTACACTCAATAATGCCGCCATAGCACAAGATTTTGATAAAATTGAAGAACTGCTAAAAGAAGGCAAAGGTATAGCTGTGCCTCTTGCCAGCAGCAAATACTTTACGCCACTTCTTATTAATATGGTAAGTATTGGGGAAGAGTCTGGTAATATGGATGAAATGCTTACAGAAGTATCCAAACACTACGATGAAGAAGTGGAAATAGCTGTGGAAAAAATGACAGCGGCTATTCCCCCCCTGCTTATGGCTGTGCTGGGTTTGGTGGTTATTTTCTTTGCGGCTGCCATATACTCGCCGGTATTTGGCCTTATAGACGCCATGAGTGTAACAAGTACACCGTATTAATTCTTCTCCGTTTTTGTTTTTACAAAAGGCCGTGGAAAACCCATGGTCTTTTGTGTGCCCTGTGCCTGGCAACACAAATTGGGTCTGCTTGTATAGTAGTATTATTTTTTTACTGTTTGAGGGTAAAATTTTTAAAATACACTCTTTTAATCCATGTTTTACTGCGTGTAAAACGTTGCCCTCTTACAGGCCCAAGCCTTAGCAAAACATATGATACAAAAAGAACAAAAGCAAATTTTTCTTGCCAAAAATATAATCAGGATGTATTATCATCTTCAGTAAAGGCACAGAGGCATAAAATGCTGTGCCCGGGGTAAGCACCCGCTCCCTTCTCCTCTCTCTTTTTCCTCCCTCCTCCTTTTTTGGTTCTGCTTCCGGGCTTCCGTATTGCCACATTATGGGTGTACGGCTTTGTATGCAGCGATTATGCCAGCTTTAAAGCGTGTAGTTTTAAAGCAAAATGTGCGTATGTATAAACGCCATTACGGCAAATGGAGAGAGGTTTATTATGAAAAAAGCCCAACAAGGCTTTACTATTATTGAAATTGTGGTGGCTCTTGTGGTGCTGGGTGTACTTATGGGTGCAGCAGCCACACAACTTAACCGTTTTCGGGAAACTTCTTACCAAACAGCGGCCAACAACATCGTTGCTTCCATGCAGCAAGCTATTAACATGAAATACGCCTCCCTGTCCCAGGCACTTTCTGCCAGTGGTAATACAGGGTGTAACAATTTTTGCGAAGACGTGTACAGAGGTGCTATCCAAATTATGGGTAATGGCACAGCTACCATTTGCGGTGATAGCTTTACTATGACTAATGCGCCCTTTGTGACAACAACAGGCCAAAATGCATCAACAGCAGATTTGGGTGGTGGCTGGAAACTGGCAGGACCGTTATCTTCATTCATCACAAATGATGACGGGACAAGCAGTGGTGTTACTGGTGGCATTACTATAACACTGACAGGCCCGAATGGCAGAGACTATCCTTCTGAAATACCGCTGTTGTCACCTGCTAATTTCTGCGGAACCCCGCCTTCTGGTAGTTAGCCATAATTGTTTATTTTTACCTGTTGCCTAAATAAGGCGGAAGCAGTTTTTGCTTCCGCCTTTTGTTTTTTTTATACGCCAGATTTTAAGCTGTAAACAATAAAAACCGCCCTGCATATACATAAAAAGCATATTCTAATTTAATTTTCATATTAGATTTATTTCTTCTTGCAAAATATTCTCAATTGTGTATGATAAAGCCCGTCAACGCAAGGATGGATTAAGCGTGCGTTGTGTTTCCTGCATTCCTACGCATGTGGTTTGGGAACCTCACAGCTCTTTTTTCCTTGTCTCTTTTTTCGGTTCTTTGTGTTTTTTACGCAAAGGGTGATCCATGAGGCATTGTGCCAAATTTCTGTACTGTCCAGCTTCTCACTCTGGGCACAAACAAGGAGAGATTCCTATGAAAAAATCCCAACAGGGCTTCACTATTATTGAAATAGTGGTAGCGCTTGTGGTGCTGGGCATTCTTATGGGTGCCGCCGCCACGCAACTTAACCGTTTCCGCGCTACGTCTTACCAGACTGCGGCAAACAACATTGCCAACTCTGCCCAGCAAGCTGTGAATATGAAGTACGCTTCTATTTCCCAAGCTCTTTCCTCTAATCCGGGTGCTGATTGCGGAACCACCTTGTGTACTTCTGCATATACTGCGGCTGTAACTCTACTTGCAGGCACAAACGTTGCAGCGATCTGTGCAAATACTACCAGTGGGGCTCCTGGTGTTGCTTTTACAGCACCTACTACTGCTCCTTTTGCGGCGAACGCCAACCTTGGTGGTGGTTGGTCATTAACAACTGCCGTGGCAGCTGGTGCTGGCCTTGCGATGACAGGACCTGATACCAACTCGTATACTTCAGAAATTCCCATTATGACAGCGGCACAGTTTTGTACCACCTATTAATCCCAAAAGCTATAGCATGTTACTCGATATGTAATATGTGCAGTACGTAAGTAGAAAGGAGGAAACAGTTTTTGTTTCCTCCTTTATTGTTTACACCGGCAAAATCATTATTGCCTGACGTATGCAATTTGTTTATACTATGTACAGGCCAATTTTTTTTCTTTGTTAATTTCTTTGAGCTTGCACCCATAAAAAAGTTTTCCCTTTGCGTGGTGTCACCGTTTTGACATACAATACTGTCACTTGCAAAATTTTCCTGTTTTGTTAAAATATTTTTTTAGATTTTGTGCAGAAAAAAGGCTTATTTATTGCTATTTTTCTGGCACTTTTTTGCCTCATGCGGGGTAGTCCGCTTGCCCCTGTTGACATGATTTTTTGGCATATATTTTGCATATATACCAGAGGCTTTTGTGCCAACCCTCAAATTTTCCCTTTTGGGGCACAGACAAGGAAACATAATACATGAAAAAATTGCAGCAAGGCTTTACTATTGTAGAAATAGTGGTGGCTTTGGTAGTGTTGGGCATTCTTATGGGCGCTATGGTTATGCAGCTTAACCGCTTTCGTACTACAGCGTATCAGACAGCGGCCAATAACATTGCTTTGTCCACACAGCAGGCTATTAATATGAAATATGCCTCTATTGCGCAGGTTATGTCCACAAGTGCCAATTTGGGGAGCTGCACGCCCAGCCCCTGCCAGGCAGCGTATACAGCCGCGTTTTTTCTTTTGCGTTCCACTGAGGCAGGGAGTACATACACCACTTGTGGCCTTACGTTTAACATTGCCGAACCTGGGCCTTTCAGGGCTTCTGCCAACCTTGGCGGTGGCTGGAGTATTAATGGAGCTGCCACTATTCTCCCGGGTGCTCCTATGCCCCTTATAGGGCCAGACACGGTTAATTACCGTTCTGAAATTCCGCTTTTAAGCGCTGCGGCATTTTGTGATGAAAACTAAGCTTTGCAGGTAAGATTTCCCGTCAGGCTGGAGCTTTACGTATTCAAAAATATGGACAAACTGTAAAAACAGGTTTTTCCTGCCCTGGTCTTTTATCATACACAGGTGCAAATTAAGCCAAGCGGCGCTGTGCCAAACATTGCAACGTCCAGTTTTTCCCTTCTGGGCACATAAGGATTATGTATGGGTAAATCCCCCAATGGGTTCACCATTATAGAAATAGTGGTGGCTTTGGTAGTGGTGGGTATTTTGATGGGGGCAACTGCCACCCAGCTTAACCGTTTTCGCGCCACAGCGTACCAGACGGCGGCCAATAATATGGCCCTTTCTATCCAGCAGGCAGTGAATATGAAATATTCTTCCATATTCCAGGTACTGGCTTCTTCCCCTGCTGCACGCTGCACACGCGAGGATTCCATGTGCGCGGGTGCGTATGACGGTGCGTTAATTATGCTGACCCAGCCTGATTCTACAGGAAAGGGTATGGATATATGCGGGCTTCAGTTCTATGGCAATAATGCGCCTTTTGCCCAGGGGGCAGAGCTTGGCGGCGGCTGGCGTATAAGCGCAGACAAAGTGCCGTATATGGGTGGCCCTGTAGACCTTACAGGCCCGGATGGAAAACCCTATACAGCAGAAGTGCGTATGCTTACAGCCGCAGAAATGTGCGGTAGCTGATGGGGTTTACCCAAGTATTTTTTGCGTAGTGTATGTTTTTTTAATACAATTTTGCGCAAAAAGAGCGTGTGTTACTTCTTACATAACACGCGCTCTTTTTGTGTAATACGGGGAGATAGTTCCCCAAAAAGCTTTTTTCTTTTTTACAGGGTAGCGGCTTCTTCTACCATTTCAAAGGCTTCAATAATGTCGCCCACTTTGATATCGTGGTAGTTTTCAAGGCCCACACCGCACTCGTATCCTTTTTGCACTTCTTTTACGTCTTCCTTAAAGCGGCGCAGAGAGGAAATTTTGCCTGTGTAAATGACCACACCGTCCCGCAAAAGGCGAACGCCGGCATTACGGGTAAGTTTGCCATCTGCCACATGGCAGCCGGCGATAAGGCCAATTTTGGGCAGGGAGAAAGTATCGCGCACTTCTGCCTGGCCAAGGTAAGATTCGCGTTTCACGGGGGCAAGCATGCCCTTCATGGCGCTTTGGATTTCGTCCACAAGTTTGTAAATAATATCGTAGAAGCGAATATCCACATGCTCCTGTTCCGCCACGTCTTTGACTTTGGCTGTGGGGCGCACGTTAAAGCCGATAATAATGGCTTCTGAGGCAGCGGCAAGCATAATATCTGTTTCCGAGATACTGCCGGCGCCGCCGTGGATAATATTAATACGCACTTTTTCTGTGCTGAGTTTATGGAGAGCGTCGATAATCGCTTCCAGAGAACCCTGCACGTCGGCTTTAACCACAAGATTAAGGGTAAGGGTTTCTGCTGCGTCAACACTGCGGGAGAGGAAGGTTTCCAGTGTGACACGGGATTCCTTGGCCAATTCACGCTCCCGCTGTTTAATAGCGCGGGATTCCGCGATGCGGCGGGCGGCTTTTTCATCCGCCAGGCAGATAAACTCTTCCCCTGCTTCCGGAACACCTTCAAAACCCTGCACTTCTACAGGCATGGAGGGGCCGGCTTCTTTGACTTTTTTACCCTGGTCGTTAAAGAGGGCGCGCACACGGCCAGAGAAAACACCGCACACAAAGGCATCGCCCTGGTGGAGGGTGCCTTCCTGTATCAAAACAGTGGCCACAGGGCCGCGGCCTTTATCCAGCTTTGCTTCCACAATGTGGCCGCGGGCGGGTTTATCCGGGTTGGCTTTGAGTTCCAGAATTTCTGCCTGCAGGGCAATAAGTTCCAAAAGCTCGTCAATACCTGTGCGGGCTTTGGCAGAAACCATAGCCGTAACCGTATCACCGCCCCAGGATTCTGCCTGAAGGCCAAGCTCCGCCAGTTCGCGCAAAACACGATCCGGGTTAGCGCTTTCTTTATCAATTTTATTCACGGCCACCATAATAGGCACGCCGGCAGCTTTGGAGTGGTTGATGGCCTCACGGGTTTGTTCCATAACACCATCGTCTGCGGCAACAACAAGCACCACAAGGTCTGTTACCTGGGCGCCGCGGGCGCGCATGGCGGTGAATGCCTCGTGACCTGGGGTATCCAGAAACACAATATCGCCGCGTTTTGTTTTAACATGGTACGCGCCAATATGCTGGGTGATACCACCTGCTTCGCCACTGGTGACATTGGTTTTGCGTATGGCATCCAGAAGCGAGGTTTTGCCGTGGTCCACGTGGCCCATAATGGTGACAACAGGCGGGCGCGGTAAAAGATGTTCCGGCGCGTCTGCTTCGGCAGGTACCAGATAGGTATCTTCCGAAAAGCCCACTTTTTCCACTTCATACCCAAATTCTGCGGCGACAACACCGGCTGTGTCAAGATCCAGCGCGTTGTTGATGGTAGCCATAACACCAAGGCCAAAAAGAACCTTAATAATTTCGCCGGATTTTACCCCCATCTGGTGGGCCATGTCGGAAACCCGAATGGCTTCTTCCACACGCAATTTACGTTTTGCGGCCTTCATGGGCTGGGTAGACTGCAACACGGGTGCCACAGGTTTTTTAGACTTGCCGCGGCGTGAACGGGTGCGCATTTGCCCTTCATCTTCATCCATGCCACGGATACGGCGGGAAAAATCTGTCGCGGCTTCATCACCCTGCGGGAAGTCCACAGTGCGGCGGTTTTTATTACGCTTTTTGCGGCTTTGTTCTTCCACCGGGCTGGGGAAAGCATTTGCGCCTGGGGCAGGACGCGGGGTGCGGTTCATGGGCGGACGGGAATCTCCACGCGGGGCATCACGGCCATCCCTGCTATCTCTGGTGTCACGGCCATCACGGGGGGCAGCGGCACCGTCTCTGTTTTCAAACGGGGGGCGGCCATCACGCTGGGGCCTGTCGGGTCTGCCTGTGCGTTCTGCCGGACGTGCAGCAGGCGCGGCGCTTGGGTCAGGACGGGAAATAACCCGAACCTGAGGAGCGGGCGGGGCAGGGCGGCGGCGCGGGGCGTCATCATCCTGATGGAGAGACGCAACGCTGTCCTGCCGTTTATCTGGCACAGGCGGCAAAAGACTTGCCTGGGAATCACCTTCCGGTATGGCAGAAGCAGCAGGCTGTATACGGCGCGGTTTTTCTTCCGCACCAAGTTCCGGGCTTTCTTCTGCCACCGCAGCGATAACCACAGGCTCCGGCTTTGCGGCAGGCTGGATAATACGGGCAGGGGGCGTTTCAATAGGTGCTTTTTTCTTGCGGCGCTTTTCTTCCTGACGGGCAGGGGCGGCGCTTTGTGTTTTGTCCTCCGGCTGTGCTATTTCCGGCATTTCAGCGGCAGAGGGGGCATCAAGAACCTGGGGTTCATCGGGCTGTTCCATTTCAGACTTCCGGGTAGTGGCCTCCGCTGTTTCCTGCGCTACAGGGGCAGATTCTTCCACCGCGGCCGGTTGTTCCGGCTCTGGGGTAACAGGAATAACAGGAGTAGCAGGGGCGCTTGGACGGATAATTTTTGCGTTAATACTTTCCGGCCTGGATTTTGCCGCAGGCTGTTCCGGCGCGGCAACAGGCACTGCCTGCACGGCGGCGGATTCGTTTTCTTCTGCGGAAAAGGTTGTTTCCGCTGTGGGGGTATCGGCAGAAGCAGCAGAAGAGGGGGCAGCAGCTGAGGGGGCGGGCGCGGCTAAAGTAGCCGACGGCGCAGGTACTGCCGCCGGAACAGCGGGGGGCAGCTCTTCCGTGATTTCTGCAGACGCAGTTTCAGGAGCGGCATTTTCCGGAGTATCCGAAGCTTCATCCCGCGCGCGACGACGGCGCACAATAAGGCCGGGCTGTATTTCTTTACGCATAACTTCATCACTGGCGGCATTTTCCGGGTGGATATGCGCCTTGGCTTTCAGGGCTTGGGCCGCGCTTATGGAACTGGAGGGGGTTTTCACCTCAATATCCAGCTCGCGCAATTTACGGATAAGGTCTTTATCGCTTATCCCCAATTCCGCAGCAAAATCTTTTACTTTAATTTTTTCTTCCATCATAAACCCCTTGCCCTTTTCCACTGAGGGAACAGTGCCCACAATGTTAACCTTTTTTTATACCTTTTTTCTTTAAGCGGAAAGAAGGAAATTTTTTCTGGCATTCCATTTTCTGGCAAACATACAAACCACGTCCCGGCATTGTGTGCCTGGGGTCCTGGACAAAGCAGGATTCCCCTTTTTCATCCACGCGGGTGATGTACCGCGTGAGAAGCTTTTTTTCCATGCGTTCTCTGCATAAAACACACATACGAACCGGTTGTGCCATAGGTCAGGCTTCCTCAGACTCCGCAGGCAAAGGCACTGCCGCCGCCTCTTGCGTCAAAAGATTACGCTCCGCCATAATTTCCCCTTCTTCTCCTTCCAGCACGGGGGTGAGAAAGTTAATGGCCGCACGCAAATCTGCAATGCGGGCATCGGAAATACGCAGGGCATCGGCCAGGTCTTCATCTGTGGCATTCTTTAAACTTTCCAGCGTGTTATAACCGGCCTGGAGCAACTGATCCACAGCAATTTCCGCAACAGAAGCTATTTGCTCAAGACCACGGCCAATAGCATTGGCTTCGTTGTAGCGGGACTCTGTGAAAATATCTATTTTCCAGCCAAGCAGTTTGGCTGCCAGCTTGACGTTTTGACCTTTGCGGCCAATGGCATTGGTAAGCTGGTCATCCGGTACGGTCACTTCCAGCAGGTTTTCTTCCTCATCCACCACAATGCGGGAAATAATGGCGGGTGCCAAAGCATTGCGGGCGTATGTGGCAATTTCCGGGCTCCATACCACAATGTCAATACGTTCCCCCCTGAGTTCCTGCACAATGTTTTGTATGCGGGAACCACGCACGCCAACACAAGCGCCTACGGGGTCCACATCCCTCTCACGGGAAAGTACGGCAACTTTGGCGCGGGAGCCAGGGTCGCGTGCAACCCCCATAATTTGCACAGTGCCATCGTCCACTTCCGGTACTTCACGGCGGAAAAGAGCCGCCATATAGTCACGGTGGGCGCGGGAAATAATAACCTGCGGGCCGCGGCCTTCCTTACGCACTTCAATAATAAGGGCCTGGGTGCGGTCGCCGCGTTTATAATGTTCACGCGGAAGCTGGTCTTCCTTGGGCAAAATGGCTTCTGTACGGCCAAGATTAACTATCCAGCCGCCTTTGTCGCGCCGCTGTACAATGCCGCTGACAATTTCACCCACGCGGTCTTTAAACTCATTATAAATTTGTTCCTGCTCAGCGTCACGCATACGCTGGATAATAACCTGCTTGGCAGACTGCGCGGCAATGCGGCCCAGATCTTCCACTTTCAGGCGAAAACCCATTTCATCGTCCAGCTGCACGGAAGGGTCATGCTTTTTTGCCTCTTCCCAGGTAATCTGGGTAAGGGGGTTGACCACTTCTTCTACCACAAACTTAAACTGGTAGACCTCAATATCGCCGGTATCATCATTATACCGCACTTCCACGTCCAGGTCGTCGCCATATTTGCGCGTCACAGAGGTGCGCACCGCGTCTTCCAGGGTTTCTATAAGCATTTCGCGCTCAAGACCCTTATCTTTGCTGATCTGGTCAATGGCTTTTTTAAGTTCCATGTTCATAATGGCTTCTACCTTTGCATCGATTAAACTGGGCTAGGAATTGCTGGTGGCTTTTTTGCCACGCGAAGGGGAAACAGGTTTGCTTGTGTCCGGGAAATGGTGGATAAGATTGGCCTTGCGCACATTCGCCCACTCAATAGAAACAAGAAGCGGGGTCTGCGGGGCAGAAGCATGGGATTCCGCCAGCTCAAGGGTGAAGGAAGTGTTTTCTACTGCATGCACAAGACCCGTGAATTTGCGGCGATCCACAAAACAAGTGGGGCTTTCGTAAAGGGTGCAGGTTATTTCCTGCCCCACATAACGGGCCAGCTGCGTTGGCGAAAAAAACGGACGGGAAAGTCCGGGGGAAGAAATTTCCAAAATATAGGAATCTGGCAGGGTTTCTGCCTCTACATCCAATGCCAGACCCAAAAGACGGGAAAGACTGGCGCAGGCTTCTATATCCACCCCACCTTCAGAAAAAGTGGCGTTTTCTTCCTGTGGAAGATTCTGCGGCGTTTCTGCATCAGATAATTTTACACTCTCTACATACACACGCACAAGAGGACGACCGGAAAGTAAAACCTCTATACCCCAGATTTCCAGCTGAAGAGAGGCCGCAAGGGGTTCTGCAAGCTCATGGATAATGCCTGCATACTGGCTGGCGGAAAGGCGTTGTATCATAGTGTTACCAAAATGGATGTGGGTGGAAAAGCGTGGGCTTTTTTTTCAAAAGAAAACGGTGGTTTTTTCAAAAAAAGGCCTTTGGTGTCTTTTCAAAACGAGGCTTTTGGCCTCTTGCAATAAAAAAGAGGCCGTTGGCGCCTTACAATAAAAAAGAGGCCTTTGGCCTCTTGCTCACAAAACCCGCAGGTTTTGCGCAACATCCGTTTTCCATACTACAGGGGAAAACGTCTGCTTCCAGATTACACATAAAGGTTTTTTGGAAAAACGGTGGTTTCTAGAAGAACCGTACCTTTTTTCACCTCCAGGGTGTTTTCCGGGTTCCTGTATGGCGTATGCTGTTTTTCCTGCGGTAAATTACACCGACAAGTTGAACACAGGAACTGGCATATGGCATTTTCTTACAATAATCCCGTATGCGTTGAAAGGAATATAAAGATTCCCGTTTTATTTGTCAAGCAAAATCTGGAAAGAATTTTGAAAAGCCATAAAAAACCAGAGACTATGTATACCCTATAGCCCCTGGTTTTTCTTAGTGCCCTGAATAGATTGCTTAATGTTTTAGAATGTATTGCAAAACTTGTCAGGCAAAATCAGCTGTCCATCTACAGGCCTGCCGTTTATGGTCAGGTCTGCCTTTGTTGCCTGCATTCTTTTTCTGGATTTTGAGGTACCGGTAAAACTTTCCCAGTCATCGTAGTACGCGTAGTCGGTAAGCTTTGCTTCTACATCAAGAACAAAGGTATACCCTGGGGTGACCACCTGCGGTGTTCTATTTTTTGAAACATTCAGCAGAGCCTGGGTGTAGTTTTCAAAGCACGCGCCTGTTTCTCCGGATGTAAGTTGCAGGCGCAAAAATTCTTTGTTAACCATATCCTGGACTTCAATAAATTTGGCTTGCCGGGCGTCTTCTTCTGCCTGCGCTCTATAACGGCTAAGCATACCCACAAGCCCGGTCAGTAAAATACCAATAATAATAATGCCAATGACAAGTTCCGGTATAGTGAAACCCTGATTATATTTTTTTTTGTGCATAATTTATGACCCTGCGCTTCCTATTTTTCTTGTTACGCCGCAGGCCTGCTCTGCGGAAAGC
>CAZJOG010000023.1:0-19433 GCA_964547565.1 uncultured Desulfovibrionaceae bacterium | reverse complement strand
AGAATGTGGATGTCACCATTGAGCTGGGCGGGGAAGACGCCAAAATAACCTTTTTCACCGGTGGTGTAGAACAGCGCATGAATGAAACCTGCGCTGGTGGGACAGGCGCGTTTATTGACCAGATGGCGGCTTTTTTAAACACAGACGCCCCGGGTTTGGATACTCTGGCCAAAAGCCATAAAACCCTTTACCCTATTGCGTCCCGTTGCGGGGTGTTTGCCAAAACAGACATTTTACCGCTTTTAAACGAAGGGTGCGCCAAGGAAGATATTGCCGCCTCCATATTCCAGGCTGTGGTGGATCAGGTTGTCGGCGGGCTGGCTTGTGGCCGCGAAATTAAAGGCAATGTGGCGTTTCTGGGTGGGCCTCTGGCATTTTTACCTTCGCTCCAGCGCAGGTTTACAGACTCCCTGTCTTTGGAAGACCTGCGGGATCCCCGCGATGCGCAAAATTTTGCCCTGCCCCAACCGCAGGGGCTGGCTATTTTTCCTGAATACGCGGAATATTTTGTGGCTATGGGCGCGGCCCTTACCACTATGGACACCCAAAAACGCAAACCAGAAGAAGTGCCCCAGTGGAACAGGCAGGAACTGGCGGCCATAGCGGAGCGTATTTTAAAAAATGCCAGCCGCAGTCACAGCCTGCCCCTGCCCCCGCTTTTTCCCACCCCCGAAGACTGGGAAGAATTCCGCACCCGCCATGAGGCCAATAAAGCCCCCCGTGCGGATATAAGCAGCCTTACCGGCACACCGGAAAACCCCGCTGTTGTGTTTTTGGGTATAGATATTGGCTCTACCACCATTAAATCTGTCCTGCTTACCGAACAAGGTGAAATTCTTTCCTATTCCTACCATCCCAGCCAGGGTGAACCTTTGCTTGCGGCTGTGGCCATTTTAAAAAAGGTGTACGCGCTTTTGCCCCCGTATGTGCGTATAGGCGCAGCGGGTGTAACAGGCTATGGTAGCGCCCTTATACGGGCCGCCCTGCATGCGGATGTGGACGAAGTGGAAACCCTGGCCCACTCCAAAGCTGCCCAATTTTTCCTGCCGGATGTTTCCTTTATTTTGGATATTGGCGGGCAGGATATTAAGTGCCTGCATATTAAAGACGGCCAGGTGGATAAAATACAGCTCAATGAAGCCTGTTCCTCCGGGTGTGGTTCTTTTATTGAAACATTTGCCAAATCCCTTGGTATGACACTGGAAAACTTTGTGAGCGAAGCCTTGCAGGCGCGCCACCCGGTAGATCTGGGAACACGCTGCACCGTGTTTATGAACTCCAAAGTTAAGCAGGCCCAGAAAGAAGGCGCCCCTGTGGGGGATATTGCCGCTGGTCTTTCGTATTCTGTCATACGGAATGCTTTGTATAAAGTTATCAAAATTTCCAGCCCGGAAGAACTGGGCGCTTCTGTTATCGCGCAGGGTGGCTCCTTTTATAACGACGCCCTCCTGCGTGCGCTGGAGTTGCATTTAAAACGGCCTGTCATGCGGCTGGATATAGCCGGCCTTATGGGCGCGTTTGGCGCTGCCCGTATTGCCCAGGAGCGCAGGGAAGACACCCTGGCGGAACTGACGGAAGAAGAAAAAAAAGCCGGCCTTTTTTCCGCCCTGATCTCCCCGGAAGAACTGGCCACCTTTGAAGTAAAAAGTACGGTGGCACGCTGCCAGCAATGCCCCAACCACTGCCTGCTGACTGTCAGCCGTTTTTCGGATGGCACCCGTTTTGTCTCAGGCAACAGGTGCGAGCGCGGCGCAGGCAAAACCCTTTCCGAGCAAAAGCTGCCCAATCTTTATAACTACAAACTCCAGCGTCTTTTTGAATATTACACGCCGCGGGAAAATGCCCCACGCGGGAAAATTGGTTTCCCGCGGGCCCTTAATATGTACGAAAACTACCCCCTCTGGTTCACCCTGTTTACAGAGCTGGGCTATGAGGTGGTGCTTTCTGCCCCTTCTTCCAAGGATATTTTTAATCTGGGGCTTTCCACCATACCTTCCCAGACAGTCTGTTACCCTGCCAAGCTGGCCCACGGTCACGCGCTGGACTTACTGGCAAAAGGTGTGCGCACCATTTTTTACCCTTGTATCCCGCAGGAGCAAAAAGAATTCACCTCCCAGGACCACCAGTATAATTGCCCGGTGGTGGGCGGATATCCGGAGCTGTTAAAAAACAATATAGACGCCCTGCGTACCCCCGGCGTTGACCTTGTATGCCCTTTTCTGCCTTTGGCGGAAGGCCCGCTTTTGCGAACCCTGATGGATTTACCCCTGTTTGCGGATTTAAGCCGCGCAGAAATTAAAGATGCCCTCAGCAAAGCCTTTGCGGAGCAGTTGCTTTTTAAAGCGGATATACGGGCCGCGGGGGAAGCGGCCATGGCTACTCTTGCCCAGACAAAAGGCCTGGGCATTGTGCTGGTGGGCCACCCGTACCATATTGACCCGGAAGTGCACCACGGCATACCGGACCTTATCACGTCCACCGGTCTTGCGGTACTTACGGAAGACTCCATTGCCCACCTGGCCCCGCCTCTTTCCCGTTTGCGGGTTGTAGACCAGTGGACATTCCATGCCCGCCTGTACCGCGCCGCTGCTTTTGTGGGAGAAAACACCAACCTTTCCCTTGTGCAGCTTGTTTCCTTTGGTTGTGGGCTGGACGCTGTGACAGCGGATCAGGTGGAGGAAATTCTTGCCGCCTCCGGCCGTAATTACACCCAGATAAAAATTGATGAAGGCGCCAATCTGGGCGCTGCCCGTATACGGGTGCGTTCCCTTCTGGCCACCATGAGCAGCCGCCGCAGTGCCAAAGGCCGCCTTACTGACTTGCAGAAAACGGAAAACAGCCAGGAAGGGGCGCCCCTTGTTTCCACATTTGGCCACCCTGTGCTTGCCCCATTACCCAAAGAATACCGTATCGCAACCCCTGCGTATACGGAAGAAATGCGTAAAACGCATACTATCCTTATCCCGCAGATGTCGCCCCTGCACTTCCAGTTTTTCCCCACTATTCTGGAAGCTCTGGGGTACAAGGCGGAACTTTTGCCCACAGTTTCCAAAGAAGCGCTGGAAACAGGCCTGAAATATGTGCATAATGATGCCTGTTACCCCGCCATTACGGTTATTGGCCAGCTTATCCACGCGGTGCAAAGTGGCAAGTATGACCAGAGTAAGGTGGCGCTTATTCTTTCCCAGACAGGCGGGGGCTGCCGCGCCACCAATTACATAGCCTTTTTGAAAAAAGCCTTGGTGGACGCGGGTTTGACGCATTTACCCGTGCTTTCGTTTAATATTTACGGTATGGAAGAAAACCCGGGCTTCCATCTGGACTGGGCCCTGCTTAAACGCGCCATTATGGCCTGTATGTACGGCGACTCCCTGATGCGCGCCATATACCGTATCCGGCCGTATGAGTCTGTAGCTGGCTCTACCAATGCTCTTGCCGCAGAATGGGCAGAGAAAGTCAAACCCAGCCTTGTGTCCGGCTCCTTAAGGGAATGTTACAGGAATATTAAAGGGCTGGTGCATGCTTTTGATACCCTGCCGCTCAAACCTGTCCCCCGCACACCACGGGTGGGTCTGGTATGGGAAATTTTGCTGAAATTTCACCCTGATGCTAATAATGGTGCGGCCGATATTGTGGAAGCAGAAGGGGGCGAAGCTGTTTTGCCCGATCTTATGGATTTTGCCCTTTATAGCCTGTACGATGATATTTTTCGCTACAAACATCTGGGGCAAAGTAAAAAAAGCGCCAAAACAAGCGGCATTATGCTGGCCTTTTTGCTTACCCTGCGCCAGCCTTTGCGCTATATCCTGAAAAAAAGCAAAAGGTTTACACCGCCTCTGCCATTTTCTGAACTGCGTAAACTTGTCAAAGGTGTGGTTTCCCTTGGGCATCAAACAGGGGAAGGCTGGTTATTAACCGCAGAAATGATTGAGCTTTTGCATGAAGGTGTACCCAATATCCTGTGTATGCAGCCTTTTGGCTGCCTGCCCAACCACATTACAGGCAAGGGTGTACTCAAAGAAATAAAGCGCCGCTTCCCCCACGCCAATATCGCCTCTGTAGACTATGACCCGGGCGCAAGTGAAGTAAACCAGATAAATCGCATTAAACTGATGATGTCTGTTGCGCGGGAAGGGTAATATTTCTTCTGTCTCTATTTACTATTCTCTGCCCTGCGTTATATATGTTTTATGTTCTGTAACTTCTTAACGACTCTCTTACAGGAGAAAAACCATGGCAAAAAAAATACTTATTCTGAACGGTAGCCCAAGGGCGCACGGCAATACAGCAGAACTTATCCATTCATTTACAAAAGGCGCGCAAGAAGCCGGACATACAGTAACAACTTTTCGGTTGCACGGTATGGATATCCATCCATGCCTTGGTTGCCTGCAGGGCGCAAAATTTACAGAAAAACCCTGCGCCCAGCGGGATGACATGGACAACATTTACCCCGCTTATGAAGAAGCGGATGTTCTTGTGCTTGCTTCCCCCATGTATTTCTGGAGTATAACAGGGGAATTAAAAGTGGTCATTGACCGCCTTTTTGCTGTTACAGAAGCCCGCAGCTATACTTCACCGGAAGAAATGCCGGCTAAAAGCTGTGTACTGCTTATGGCAGCAGAAGGGAATACAGCGGAAAATGATAAACCTGTGCTGGATTACTACCATACCCTTATCCACGAGCTTGGCTGGCATAATGCCGGCAGTCTTATTGCAGGCGGCAACATGCAGGTGGGGGATATAAAAGGCAAACCTGAGCTGGAAAAAGCGTACACACTGGGGAAAAATTTGTAATTTTACCCTGCTTTTACTTCTCCCAGGCGTGTTTCCAAACTTTTTAGCGTTTGTTTGGTGCCCAGGAAAAAAAGGTGATCCGCCTTTTCCAGTACCATGTTCCCCTTGGGGATAAAACCTGTTTCCCCGCGCAGTACAGCCAGCAACAGAACACCATGGGGAAGTCCCAGTTCCCGCACGGCCTTTCCCACAAAGGAAGAATTTTCCGGAAGAAAGGTTTCCAGCATTTCTGCGTCTTCCCCATGGATCTGGGCTGCGGCAAGCACATTCCCTTTGCGGATATATTTAAGAAAACTGGTCACTGCCGCAAGGCGGGGGCTTACGCTGTGTTCAATTCCCACAAGTTTGGAAAGCTGGATATAGGCGCTTTTGTTCACACGGGCCACGGTTTCCCTTGCGCCTAAAGACTTTGCCAAAAGGCAGGCCAGAAAATTGGTCTCCTCATCCCCTGTCAGGGCAACTACCACGTCCATTTTTCCAATGTTTTCCTGCCGCAAAAGACCGCGTTCTGTTGCGTCCCCATGGAGAATAAGGGTATCCGGCAAAAGATCCACCAGTTCTTCACAGCGTTCGGCATCCTTCTCTATCAGTTTTATGTCCATACCTTTTTCTTCAAAAATCTGGGCAAGGCGCATGCCAATATTCCCCCCGCCCATAATACAGGCAGAATGGAAAAAGCCGCGTGTGCGCCCCAAAGCCCGCAAAAGCGAGCGCTGGGCATCCGCCAGATACGCAAAATACACACTGTCGCCCCGCTTAATGGTGTCCTTGCCATCAGGGATACGCAAGGAGCCATCGCGTACAATGGCGGCCACCATAATACCGTCAACCCCCATCACCGCACGGAATTTTGTTAGCGGTTCCCCCACAAAGGGGGCTTCTTCTATTTCATAGCCCACCAGACGCACCTTGCCGTCCGCAAACTCGGCATAATCCAAAGCCCCGGGTAAAGAAAGCAGGCGGTCTATAGTCCGGGCCAGGGCTTCCTCCGGGTTTACCATAAGGTGGATATTCAGCCCGTCCGAACCAAAAATTTGCGGGTAATCCTTGTATTCCGGGTTTCGTATCCGCGCAAGTTTGGTGGCAGAAGGGGAAAGGGCATTAGCCAGAAGGCAGGCCGTAACATTCACTTCGTCGTTGTCTGTCACCGCAAGAAAAACCGACGCTTCTTCCACACCCGCTTCTTTAAGAACTTTGGGGCTAGTGCCAGAACCCAGGCGGGTTTGCACATCCGCCCCTTCTTTTACCGCGCGCAGGCGCTCCGCATCCAGATCAATCACAATAACAGGCCGGCCTTCTTCCGCAAGGCGCCTTGCAAGGTGAAAACCCACTTCTCCGGCGCCCACAAGGACAACGTTCTCCAGCGACTTGGGAGAAGGATTTTTTTTGAGAAATGAAAACATACGCACCTCGCAAACGGGCAAAAGACACCCGTCGCACTTGGGGGTTAATCTTCCCGGCAATACTCTTTAAGCACAGTGGCAGCATGCGCACTGCCGCCCGTGCGGGGAGCCAGAAAAGCGGCAAAACGTTCTTTTACTGTTTCCGGGGAGGGGGCAGAAGGCATACTGGCAAGCCCATGCCGCAGGCAGGCCATAAAACGGGCAGGTTTGGGGCAAAGATGGACAAGATTAAGGTCATGCAGAGAGGGGGCAGGTTCTGCGGTTAAGGCCCAGGAAAAAGTTTCTGTGAAAGGCCCCACAAGAGGGATACGCCCTGCACTCAAAGATTCCAGAAAATTCTGCCCGCCCAGTGGGGCCAGAGATCCCCCCACAAACACCAGGCTGGCCATAGAATACAAAACAGGCAAATGCCCAAAAATATCCCATATAAGCACACGGAAAGGCGGTGGGGGGGCAAGAGGGGCAAAAAAAGCATCAAAAATAGACCGCGGAGGTTCGGGCCTTGGGGGGGTAATACTGCGGCAGGCGCTGGCCCGTGTGGCCATAATCCCAAGATCATGCAGGCGTTTTTCCCAGGCAGGTACACGCGCAAGGTGGCGGGGGGCAACCACACACAAAGCTTGCGGGGGTAAGGTACGCTGCAACTGCATAAGGGCCGGGGTGATATATTTTTCTTCCTCTTTGCGGACAGACGCAAAAAGTAAAACAGGCGCGCGGCCGGCAAAAAATTCCGCCGTAAAAGGCGGGGGAAGGGGAGCAGAAGGGGCTGTGAGGCTGCGGGCGGCCCTGTCATACTTAATATGGGGCATAACACGGCAGTGTTCCGCAGCAAGAGAGGGAAACAGGGAACAAAAACGTCCCGCGTCTTCCCTTGTGACAGCTTCCACATGATGCGGGGCGCAGGCACGCAGCGGCCTGGCGATAATTTTGTATAATTCCAGCGATGTTTTGGTCATACGCGCGTTAAGCACAAGCACGGGCACGCCGGCTTCTGTGCAAGCCCCCAAAAGACCGGGCCAGAGTTCAGTTTCCAAAAGAGCCAGAAAACGCGGCCGCGCAACACGCACAGCGCGGCGGGCTATACTGGGGTGATCAAAGGGTGCGTACCGTACAAAAATGGAAAAACAGGCAGCCCATGCAGGCCGCTGGCTGATGGCAGAAGTAAGAATACCATGGCCCTGCCGTGTCCAGGTGGTGATAAGCACCCGCAAAGGCTTGCCTTCCGGCATGCAGAAAGCGGGGGGGCTTGCCACCCAGGCATCCAGTATTTCTGTCACAAGATGGGCTTCTCCCCCAGAGGCTGCCTGCAGCCATATATCCACAAAAGGAACATGGCTTTCCGTCTGGGGGGCGGGCAACCAGTTTTCCGGCACAAGGCGTTCTTCAAAGCCGTCTTTCAAACGCGCTTTTCGGCGCAAAAAAGGCAGGGCCAGACGCCAAAGCGCACCATACAGGCGAAAGAAAAAAGAGCCCAGCACTTCGTATCTGTCATTTTTGCAGGTAGTACGTTTGTCTGTGGATGTTCCGTTGGGGGTATCCATCAAATATTATCCTTTTTCCCTCTGCGCAGTCTGGCCATGGTAAGACCGGCCAGAAAACCGCCTATCATACCCACACCAAATGCACGGGGCATATTATCCACAATACCAAAAACAACAGCAAGCACTCCCAAAGAACCACCTATCAGGAGGCCGCGCACAATATATGGACTCATTTATACTCCTTCGTGTTATTTTGCGAAACATTTCCCTTGCAAAAAAACTCGCTTACTCTTAAAATTCACAAACAGAAAATTTTTACGACACATGCGCCGTATCTTCTCCCTGGAGAGCTTTGTAGAAGTCAGGGTGTTTGTCAAGCCCGTCCTCGCGGACTTTAAACATTTTAACCGTCTTGTTGTCTATGGCCTGTGTGTATACCAACAGAAATTCTGTCAAACTACGTTGAAGGAGTCTGTATATGGCTTTGCCGAGAAAATGGTATGTATTTCCTCTGATGACGCTGGTGCTGTTTGCTGGCTGTTCCAAAGAAGTCCCGCAGGAAACCCAGCTTCCACCCCCCCTTGTTTCTACAATGGAAGTAACAGCGGAAGATGTGCCTGTTTCTGCTTCCTATATGGGCCAAACTATGGGGTATCTTTCCGTTGAAGTACGGGCGCAGGTGCCGGGTATTCTGAAAAAACGCCTTTATAAAGAAGGGGATTATGTTACCCAGGGGCAACTTTTGTTTGAAATTGACCCTGCAACAGCAGAAGCATCCCTGGAACAGGCCCGCGCACGCCTTGCACAAAGTAGCGCCCAGTATTCCAATGCAAAAAGAGAACTGGACCGCATTATCCCCTTATACCAGCGTAATGCCGTAAGCCAGCGCGACAGAGACCAGGCCCAGGCAACTTTTGACTCTGCAAAAGCCACTATGGAATCCTCCCAGGCTTCTGTACGGGAAGCCGAAATACAGCTTGGCTACACCAAGGTAAAAGCCCCTATTTCCGGCTATACCAGCAGCCAAACCCGTAATGAAGGCAACCTTATTACCCTTGATGCGCAGGGCAGTTTGCTTACTACTATTAACCAGACTGACCCCATGTATGTGGCATTTGCTATTTCCAGCAGTGAAGTTATGCTTCTCAAACGTATGGCAGTAGAAGGTAAAGCCACGGAAATGAAAGAAGGCGCCCCTGTAAGCCTTAGCCTTATCGATGGTGGTGTTTACCCTCAACGTGGTGTTATTTCTGTTATTGATACCCAGATAGACCCCTACACCAGCACCCTGCGTGTTCGTGCAGAATTTCCCAATCCTAAGGGCATTCTTTTACCCGGCCAGTTTGCCACTGTAACAGTAGGTGGCTCCACCCTGCTTAACGCCATACTTATCCCGCAAAAGGCCGTGCTGCAAAGCGCAAAAGGCCCCATGGTGTATGTGGTAGATGCAGAAAACAAAGCCAACCTGACCCCCATTAAATTTTCTGACACCTTTGGCCAGTATTTTTATGTGGAAGATGGTGTTAAACCCGGTGATAAAATTGTGGTGGAAGGCGTAAACAAAATAGTGCCCGGGCAGGTGGTAAACGCAAAACTTCTGCCGCGTGTAGAGCATGAAAATCCTTTGCCAACACCGGACTCCATTGAAGTGCAGACTGAACCCAGCCAGGATGTTGCCCCATCCCCCATCTTGCCGGACACCCAGATGCAGACACCTGCCAATAACGGATAGGGGGCAGTATGCAAGAAAACACGCCCATTAAACCCGGTGAGGCAACCCCCTATAAGGAAGGCTTTTTCCTGAAGCGGCCTGTCTTTTCTACTGTTATTTCTGTCTTTTTTGTTCTGCTGGGTCTGCTTTCCATCCGTGTGTTGCCTATTGCGCAATACCCTGATCTTGTGCCCCCTATGGTGCAGGTAAATGCCATGTACCCGGGTGCCAGCCCGGAAACTATTGCCCAGACAGTTGCAAGTCCTATTGAAGTGGCGCTTAACGGCGTGGAGAACATGATTTACATGAACTCCGTCAGCTCTGTTAACGGCAATATGAGCCTGAACGTGTACTTTGACATAGGAACAGACCCAGACCAGGCCACCATCAACGTCAACAACAAAGTACAGGCCGCCCTTTCCAGCCTGCCGGAAACCGTGCGCAGGTATGGGGTAACAGTTCTTAAAAGTTCCCCGTCCTTTTTGCAAATTGTGGCTATTACCGCGCCTTCCGGCATGTACGATGATATTTTCCTCAGTAACTACACCCTGATTAATATTATCGATAATATTAAACGTATTAACGGCGTGGGCGATGCCACTATTTTAGGTGCCAAAGACTATGCCATACGCATATGGCTGAACCCGTACCGCATGGCCCAGCTTGGCATTACCCCCAATGATATTGCCGCTGCCGTACAAGACCAGAATGCCCAGTATGCGGCAGGTAGTATCGGTTCTTTGCCTGTCCCGTCCGATACCCAGATGATGTGGCAGATTAACAGCCTGGGCCGCCTGGTCACACCAGAAGAATTTGGTAATATTATCCTGCGGACAGATGAAAACCTGGGTGTGCTTCGCATACGGGACGTGGCGCGGGTAGAACTTGGCGCCGCCGTGTATGACTTTGACGCAAAGCTTAATGGCGTAAGCACCATACCTATTACCATTACCCTTGCCCCAGGCGCCAATGCTCTGGCAACAGCTGACGCTGTAACAGCCACCATGGAACAGCTGAAGCAAAGTTTCCCCTTTGGGGTGGAATATTCCATACCGTATGACACCACAACCTTTGTGCGCGTTTCTATTGAAGAAGTGGTAAAAACCCTGGGCGAAGCCATGCTGCTGGTGTTCCTTGTGGTTTTCCTTTTCCTGCAAAACTGGCGCGCCACACTTATCCCTTGTTTGGCTGTGCCTATTTCTATTATTGGCACATTTGCCGGTATGGAGGTTTTGGGTTTTTCCATCAACACCCTCACACTTTTTGGCCTGGTGCTCGCCATAGGTATTGTGGTGGACGACGCCATTGTGGTGCTGGAAAACGTGGAGCGCATACTCCAGACAGAGGACCTGACGCCCCGGCAGGCTACAGCCAAAGCCATGGGCGAAGTAACAGCCCCTGTTATCACTATTGTGCTTGTCTTATGCGCGGTGTTTATCCCTGTTGCTTTCCTGGGTGGCCTTGCCGGGGAAATGTATAAACAGTTTGCTATTACCATAGCCATATCTGTGACACTTTCCGGCATTGTGGCCCTTACCCTTACGCCTTCGCTCTGCGTGCTCTTGCTGAAAAAGGAACACCGCAAACCCCATGCCTTTTTCCGTGCGTTTAACCGTATGTTTGATTCCATCACCAATGGTTTTACAGGAGGCGTTAAACGCCTTTTGCGCTCCAGTTTGCTTTCTTTGGGTATTTTTGGGGTATTGTTCCTGGTAGTGGCCCGCCTTTTTGTGGTTTTGCCTACAGGCCTTGTGCCAGATGAAGACCAGGGGGCTATCATGTGTATGGTGGCCCTGCCGGACGGTGCTTCCCTGCTGCAAACCCAGGAAGTGATGGACGCGGTTTCCAAAGATATTGAATCCATACCCGGCGTAAAAGACGTATTGTCCCTTTCCGGTTTTGACCTTATAGGCATGTCCATTATCAGCAATAAGGGCGCCATGTTTGTCATACTGGACGACTGGGGAGTACGCGCTGAACAGGGTATTGGCCTGCGTGATATTATTACGCAGGTTTACGGCCTTGGCCTTAACCAGCCCAAAGGCCTGGTATTACCCTTTAACCCGCCGCCTATCATGGGTATGAGTACAACCGGCGGGTTTGAAATGATGATACAAAGCACTTCCGGTGATGTAAGAGCTCTGGCGGATGTTACCCAGAACTTTATCGCGGAAGCCCAGAAACGCCCGGAACTCTCCAGTGTTTCTTCCACATACTCTATCAGCGCTCCCCGTATGTTTATTGACCTTGACCGTGAAAAAGCCCGGGTTCTGAATGTGCGTGTGTCTGACGTGTTTAATACCCTTGGCGCTACCCTTGGCGCCACCTATATTAATGACTTTAACCGGGAAGGCCGCAGCTTCCGCGTATTTATGCAGGCGGATGAAAAGTACCGTACTGTGCCGGAAGATATCCGCTCTTTGTATGTACGTTCCACAGACGGCAAAGAAATACCCATTCTTTCCCTTGTCTCAACCCATATAGACGGTGGCCCCAGCGCTCTGGAACGCTTTAACGGCTTTACTTCCTCCAAAATTACCGGCAACCCGGGCAGTGGCTTCAGCTCCGGCCAGGCTATTGCTGCCCTTGAAGAAATCGCAAAAAACACCCTGCCAGCAGGTTATACCTACGCCTGGACAGGCACTACCTACCAGGAAGTGGTGACAGGCGGCACCAACTACAGCATCTTTGTGCTTTCGCTGCTTATGGTGTTCCTTATCCTGGCCGCCCAGTACGAACGCTGGACTTTGCCCCTTGTGGTGCTTACAGCCGTACCTTTTGCGCTGTTTGGCGCCCTTTTGGCTACATGGCTTGTGGGCCTGAACAACGACGTGTACACCCAGGTTGCCATGATAACCCTTTTGGGTCTTGCCAGTAAAAACGCCATCCTTATTGTCGAATTTGCGGCAGATTTGCAAAAACAGGGCATGGGCGCTGTAGAGGCCGCCATAGAGGCCGCACGCCTGCGTTTCCGCCCCATTATCATGACCTCCATCGCTTTTATCCTTGGCTGTGTGCCATTGGCCTTAAGCTCCGGCGCAGGCGCCGCAAGCCGTGTGACCATTGGCCTGAGTGTTATAGGCGGCATGCTGGCAGCCACTATTCTGGCGCCTCTGCTTGTCCCCTACTTCTATGCCAAGGTTGTGGGGCTGGGGGACCGTTTCCGCAGAAAAGACAACCACAACCATCCTGTAAATCCTGCCCAAAAGGAAGAACACGCATGAAACAAACACGCCTTTTCATGAATACCCGTTTTGCACTTTTGCTTACACTGGCCACCGTGCTGCCCGGTTGTTCTTTGGCACCGGAATACATGCGCCCCGACCTTGAACTGCCGGCAACCTGGGCGGAAACAACCCCCAATGCTCTGGAAATACAGTGGTGGAAACGTTTTGAAGACCCTGTCCTCAATTCCCTGATTGAAAACACTATTAATTACAACAAAGATATAGCCATTGCCATTGCCCGCGTGGAACAGGCCCGTGCCTCTCTTGGGCTGGCAGCTTCCCAGCTTTATCCTACCCTTGGCGCACAAGCCGCAGGGGGCCGCGGCTACGCAAGTACAGACACCAACGCCACCTTTGGTCTTATTAATGGCCTGAACCAGGCCCTGCAACCCATAACCTCCGGAGCCTCCGCCTTCCCGGAACCTTCCCGCTACGGCAACACCTGGACTGTAGGCGTGCAGGCCATGTGGGAAATTGACCTTTTTGGCAAATACCGCAACTCGCGCGACGCTGCCATGCAGCAGCTTCTGGCTACAGAAGCCGCCCAGCGTGGTGTTTTTCTTTCCCTTGTTTCGCAAACTGCGGTCAGTTACTTTAACCTGCGTAATTATGACTTCCAGCTTGCTATTGCCCGTGAAACACTGGTTACCCGCGAAGAAGCCATGGGCATATACCAGGCCCGCTTTGACGAAGGCCTGATAAGTGACCTTGACCTTGCCCGCGCAAAAACAGAAGTGGAAAGTATGCGCGCCAATGTGTTCCGCCTGGAATACCAGGTTGCCACTGCGGAAAGCGCCCTGCTTTACCTTACAGGCGCTTCCCCGCGTGCCATTTTCGAAGACTCTATAGAACGCGGCAAGCCCCTGGATGAACTGCCAAGCGCCCCGCAACTGCCCCCCGGCATTCCCTCCGACCTTCTGGAACGCCGGCCGGATATTATTGCCGCTGAAGCCCAGCTCCAAGCCGCAAACTTTCAGGTGGGTGTGGCAAAAGCCGCATGGTTCCCCAGCATTTCCCTTACCGGCCTTCTGGGCACACAAAGTGTAGAACTGGACAACCTTTTCCGTAACCCTGCAACCACATGGAACTTTGGCGCAAACGCCACAGTGCCCCTGCTCTCCTTTGGCCGTATTTCCAATAATGTGCGTATAGCGGAAGCGGTTGTGCAGGAGCAACTGGCGAACTATGGCAAAACCGTACAACAATCCTTCCGTGAAATGCGCGACGCCCTTACCGCACAAAACCAGCTGCGCCTTGTCATTACCCCCCTGGAAAATACCGTGGAAAACTTGCAGCGTGCCGTGGAACTGGCCAACCTGCGGTATGAAAACGGCTATGCCTCCTATCTGGAAGTTTTAGACGCAGAACGTAGCCTCTACCAGGCAAAAATAGAACTGGCCAATGTGCGTACCAACCACCTCAGCTCTATTGTGAATGTCTGTATGGCCCTTGGCGGCGGGTGGGTAGAATAGGGAGCGTGATGGGGGAAGGAAAAACCTGTTTGTGAACAAAAAATTTTTTCCTTCCCCCAAACCCCCTTCCTTTTCCAAAAAAACTTTAACAGTAAGGGAGAATATTGTATTACGTTGGGGCTGCAAAATTTTCCAGCAGGTTTCCTTTTAAATCAAGGAGTTTGAACATGCCTACAGATTTTTTCCATGCCTTACATCAAATCGTTATGGTGATAAGCTCCACCCTTAACCCTGAAGAAGTTTTTGCAAAAATAACCCAGCAAACCGCCACAGCCATGGAATGTAAGGCCAGTACCCTGCGCCTTTTAAACCCCAGTGGTACCCATTTACTGGCCTCCGGTGCGTATGGGCTTTCCAGCGCGTATATGCGCAAAGGCCCTGTAGAAGTATATAAAAGTGGTATGGATGCCGAAGTGTTAAAAGGTAAAACCATCCACCTTAAAGACGCCACAAGCGATGGCCGTTTTCAATACCCGGAATCTGCCAAAGCAGAAGGTCTTGTTTCCGTGCTTACCACCCCACTGATGGTAGAAGGAAAAGCCATTGGGCTTTTACGTGTGTATTCCAGTTATGTGCGCGATTTTACGAAGGACGAATGCGACTTTATGGAAGCTGTGGCGTCTGTAGCCGCTTTATCTATAGAAAACGCCTGTATGCACCAGAAGCTGAAAAGCGACTTTGAACTGCACACAACCTATACCTACCAAATCTTTAACGACTGACAACAGGAGTATATATGCCCTCACCAAAAGTTCGTGTTGCCATTAATGGCTTTGGGCGCATTGGACGCCAGGTTTTCCGCGTTATCCACAAAAAATACCATGACACCATGGAAATTGTGGCTGTAAACGACCTCTTTGACGCAGAAACAAATTTTCACCTTTTAGAATACGATACAAATTACGGCCGCGCGTATCTGGATACTGTGCTGGAAGGCGATACCGCCCTTATAGGCGACTGGCGTGTGGCATGCCTTGCAGAACGTGACCCTGCCCAACTGCCCTGGGGTAAACTGGGCGTGGACATTGTGGTAGAATCCACAGGCATTTTCCGTACAGCCAAACAGGCCGCCGTTCACCGCGACAATGGCGCCAAAAAAGTTATTATCACCGCGCCTGCCAAAGAACCGGATAAAACCCTTGTGATGGGCGTGAACCATACAGAATACGACCCGGCCAAACACCATGTTGTTTCCAATGCCTCATGCACAACCAACTGCCTGGCCCCTGTTGCCCTTGTGATACAACAAAAATTTGGTATTGAACTGGGCACCATGTGCACCATCCACTCATACACCAATGACCAGCGTATTTTGGACTTACCCCATAAAGACCTGCGCCGCGCACGCGCCGCTGCCTGTAATATTATCCCCACCAGCACAGGTGCCGCAGAAGCTGTGGCGGAAGTTATCCCCAGCCTTAAAGGCAAATTCTCCGGCTATGCCCTGCGTGTGCCTACCCCCACAGTCTCCGTGGTGGACTTTTCCGCCATTCTTTCCCAGCCTGCCACAACAGAAACCCTGCTGGCTGCCCTGAAAGAAGCCGCGGCAGGCCCCCTGGACGGCATTTTGGATGTTTCGGAAAAACAGCTTGTTTCCATGGACTTTAAAGGCGATTCCCACTCTTCCATCGTGGAAGCGGAATACTCCAGTGTGCAGGAAGGCAAACTGGCCAAAGTGGTAAGCTGGTATGATAATGAATGGGGCTATTCCAACCGTGTGGCAGATTTAATTAATTACATGCAGTCCAAAGGGTTTTAACACTCCCCTGCTGTATTTGTATACACTGCCCTACATAAACCTTCTGCCAAGCTCAACAAGGAAATATATGGACGTTCAGATTAAAAGCCTGCCAGCCATACCCATTCTTTTTGCACGCCACACCGGCCCTATGGAAGAATGTTATAAAGCGTGGGATGTTCTCATGCCCTGGGCAGGGAAAGAGGGGCTTTTAAAAGGCCCGTTTGATACCTTGGGTATCAGCCAGGATAACCCCCAAACCACCCCGCCCGAAGCCTGCAGGTATGACGCCGCCCTGGTAATCCCGCACGGGCTGCCACAAAATGTGCTTCTTACCCCACCCCTTCAACTTGGTGAAACAAAGGCGGGCTTATACGCCTGCTGGCACAGCCCTGCCCACCACCATGAAGATTTTGCCCGCGCTTTCACAGAGCTGCTGGCCTGGGTAGAAAAAAGCGAGTATGTGTGTTGTGGGGCCCCGTATGAATACTACCCCAACACCCACCTGCGTGACCCAGATATGACCAAACCCTGGGATGTGGAGTTTTGTGTCCCTGTAACCCCCAAATAATCAAGAGAATCAAGACAAGCAGTATGGGTTTTCCCATGCGTTATTAACCCCGCGTTTTGCGGGGTTTTTTTGTGCGTGAGCATTCCAGTCACAACACAATTATCATTGCACAGCGCCAACAAAAAAGATAGGCAAATCAAACTTTCCGGGAAACTGCTACAGCCTGCTGCTTAAATACAAAAGGCCTGGAAAACCAGCAAGAATCTGTGTGGCACTTCCCTACGCTGCCTGTATACACATATCTTACCAGTTTTCCAGGCCACAGTACTGCTCCACTGCCAAGCTCTCATTCTCACAGGGGAGCAGCCAGAATACGGGATTTCCGGCAAGAGTTTCTGCTCTGGAAAACTGTATTCTGAAGTATTAACAGGTTTTGTTCCAGCTTAGGGGTAAAAGTGGGAACACCTGTTTTGATACATAAGGCAAGTGCCGGCAATTGCAGGCAGCTTGCTGACGGTCTTGTATGTTGGCCGTCCATTGACCGCACATGACAGGCCTGACAACACAAATCTGCCTGCTGCAGTCAAAACATTGTAAAGAAATAAAAGAACATGGAGTTTACGCATAATAATGTGATGCTATTCCCTGTCTCTTGCGATTAACATACTGTTTAGCTGTGTAATTGTCAACTTAAAGTATCTAAAATATACAAAATTGCTATCTTAAAGTATCTTCATGAAGGCTATATCAATGAAAAAGAAAGGCATACACACAATGGTATACGACTTTGGCTTACGCCTTCAAGCACTCCGTAAACGTAAAGGCCTTACCCAAGAAGCTGCAGCCCAGTTACTTGGAGTTACCCGTGCCGCAGTAAGTGCCTATGAATGTAACACAAAAACACCAAGTCTGGAAATATTAGTGCACATGGCCCGCTTGTATAATACTTCTTTAGATTTTATGATGGGCATGGAAAACCGGCCATGTTTTTATCTGGATGGTTTTACAGAAAACCAGCAAACATTTATCCTCAGTTTTTTAGAACATCTCAAAAAAGAATTCCACGTCCGCTGAGGCCTTTTTTATTGCCCGATACCTGTTTTTTTATTTCAACGCTTCTTTTTCGCTCTCTTTTGCCGCGAACCCATATTTTCTGCTCTGTTTTGCCGCGAACCCATATTTTCTGCCCTGTTTTGCCCCACGCTGCACTTTACAGCCAGACATTCCCCACATATAAGTGGTGACATGACAAACCAAAGACTTTTCCAAATTCTCTATATTTTGCTGGACAAAAAAAAGCTTACCATCCGTGAACTGGCGGAACATTTTGAAGTTTCCACCCGCACTATACAGCGGGATATTGAACGTCTTTCTTCCGCGGGTATCCCTCTTTACACCACACGCGGCCAGGGCGGTGGTGTTTTCCTTATGGAAAACTTTATCCTGAACAAAGCCCTGCTCTCCGCGGAAGAACAAAGCCAAATCCTTATCGCTCTGGAAAATCTGGCTGTCACAGACCCCGAAAAAACGGATCTTTTGCCCAAATTACGCGCCCTTTTCCAAAGCCCGGAAACAGACTGGATAGAGGTTGACCTCTCCCGCTGGGGTTCCAAAACAACCGATAAACCCACCTTCCAAACCCTTAAACATGCCGTACTGGACAAAGCTGTTGTCACTTTTTCTTACACAAGCGCGTATGGCAGCAAAATGCAACGTACAGTTTACCCGGCAAAACTTATTTTTAAAACCTCCACCTGGTATTTGCAGGCTTTTTGCACCACCAGAAATGCCTTCCGCACATTTAAACTGGATCGTATGTCCAATCTGCACGCTCTTCCGGAGCATTTTACCCTTCACGAAAGCCCACCCCCTTTGGATGAACCCACAGCCGGCGGCCCATTCCTTTCCCTGACTCTTTGCCTGCCACCCGAGCTTACAGCACGCGCGTACGAGGAGTTTGAAGAGACAGAAATAACCCAAACACCCTCCGGCTCCCTTATTATTAACGCCACCATGCCGGAAGATTTCTGGCTTTATGGCTACTTACTTTCCTTTGGGCCGCTTTTGGAAGTTCTCTCCCCGCTTCGCGTGCGGCAAACACTTGCCACCCTTGCCAAAGAAATTTTTGAAAAAAACAGCGCGCCCATTTCAAATACGACAGAAGATGTCCACTTTGATCCCCTATACCCTTCCCATGCGCCTTGCACAATAACCTCAACCACGGAGAATACTATGGAAGCCTATTGCCAGTCTTGCGGGATGCCCATGGCAGGTCAGGAAGCCCTTTATGGCACAGAAGCCAATGGTTCCAAAAGCACAGAGTATTGCAGTTACTGCTACGATAAAGGCCAGTTTCTTGCAAACTGCACTATGGAAGAAATGATTGAAGTGTGTATAGCCCCCATGGTGGAGCACAACCCCAATATGTCCGCCGATCAGGCCCGTGCCATGATGTTGGCATTTATGCCCACCCTGAAACGCTGGAAAAAGTAGCGTAGTGCGGACAGGGCGCAGTTTCTGCTTGTTACAGAACACGCCCTGCCCACGTCACTGGCTGTAAAAATCTATACCATAACATGGTGTACGCTGTTTGACAGCCAAAACTTTATGATGCACAATACGGACAATTCCCGTTGATTAACGGGAATGCTCCAAAGCGCAGGGACGACCCTGCCCGCAAGCCAATTCACGAGGACGACCTCCCAACCAGCGAGGAACTTTATGAGTTGGCTTATTTTATTATGCGCAGGACTGCTTGAAACAGTATGGGCTGTGGGTTTAAAGTATACGGAGGGTTTTTCCCGCCTTTACCCCAGTCTTTTTACCCTGGCGGCTATGGCAGGCAGTGTATGGCTTTTGTCTGTGGCTATCAAAAGCCTGCCTCTTGGAACAGCCTATGCGATGTGGACAGGCATTGGCGCAATAGGGGCTGTAGTTGCCGGCATTGTGATTTTTGGTGATGCCGTGACACTGCCGCGCCTTCTTAGTGTTGGCTTAATTATAGCCGGGCTGATTGGGCTGAAAATGTTTTCCCCTGCCTGATAGAGGAAAAATTTTGGGCAACGTATCGTGCGTTTATTAAAGGGCATATTC